>JAFRNY010000062.1 GCA_017429945.1 Bacteroidaceae bacterium | reverse complement strand
TGCCGTAGGTACGTAGGAGTAAGCTTAATAATTCCGTCGTACCTACGGCACTCTATGTACTATGCTCTAGGAACAGGGGTTCCGCTACGCTCCACACCCTGTCTAAGTTCCAACCACCCCTACGGGGTTTGCAGGTCAACTGCTATATCATTGCCCTAATTCTTGCCTAAAATAATCACATCCTCCGGCTGATTCAATTGCCAATTCTCAATTATCAATTATCAATTGTCAATTGCCAATCTTCACTTGCCCTGCCGCAGATAGAGCCAGATGGCACGCATGCCCTCTTGCAGGTCGTTGTCCTCGGTGCACTCCCAATACATAGCCCCGAGCAGACCTTGTTCCTTGATATAGCGACACTTGTAGGCGAGTGAGACGGGGCTGTCGTAGGCCAGCTGGAGGCGGCCGTCGGCATCGGCCAGATAAGGGACCTTGCCGACGTCGTCCCAACAGCGCCGATACTGCCCGCCCGTCTCGCCCGTCTTGACGAAGCGCGCCAGGACCTTATTACTGCCGGCGCCACGGCCGTAGAGGGGCATGCCAAGAGTGAGCTTGCGGCGCGGCACACCGGCGCGCAGGTGGGCCTGCACAGCCTCATCTACGGTTATGCGCCCGGAGAGGGGCGAGCGGTAGAGCGTGGTATGATGATAAGGCGGATTGGCCACATCGTAAGCCATGATGTTTACAAAATCAAGATACTTCATGCAAGCGCGGAAGTCGATGAACTTGGCGTCGGCAATGGTAGCTATGGTGAGCAGCTTCTTCTTGCCCAACACGCGGCGCAGGTCGCGCATCAGGAGCGTGAAGTTATCGGTGTCGGCCGGCGAGCATGAGATACCAGCCTCGTTGCTCGTAGGATATTCCCAGTCTATGTCGAGGCCGTCGAGGCCGTAGTCATCGACAGCACGCTTGCAGTCGAGGGCGAAGCCCATGCGGCAGCGTGCATCGGCGGCCATCTCGCTGAAGTTGCCAGCTGTCCAGCCGCCTATGGAGAGCACGATCTTCAACTCGGGGTTCTGCTCGCGCAGTCGAAGCACTTTCTTCAGGAATTCAGGGTTCTGAATGGTCATGCCGTCGAAGGTGTCGGTGACCTTGCCGAAGGCATAGTTGATGTGAGTCATCAGCGAGGGATCAGGCAAGCGCTGCGAACCCCACGAAGCGATGTAGGCCACGACTATCGGCCGCCGCTCTTTGGCACTGAGGGCGGAGTATGAAGAATAAAAAGTGAAGAATGAAGAATGAAGAATGGCAGCAAGAAGGACAGCTGTAAAGAACAGACGGCGAGGCATAGGATGTTAAATATTAATTATAGATTACAAATTTCAAAGTACAAATTACAAATTTCAAAGTACAAATTTCAAATTACAAAGTACAAATTTCAAATTACAAAGTACAAAATAAGTGTGAACTATTCGTCATTTGTCATTCGTCATTTGTCATTTGTCATTCGTGATTCGTCATTCGTCAATCAACGCGAGGAAGGCGAGGAGAGAGGCGTTCCAGTTGATAGCTATCTCGTTTGAGGCATAGGACTCCTCGTGGTCGAGGTACGACTCATCAGGGACGGAGGAGGGATAAGTGAGATCTGCGGCGAAGCGGTCCTGCTGCCCAGGGTTAGGGCCTCCCACGAGCATTCCGGGCCATGGAGCCTCGATGCCATCTGATGCCGAGGGACGGTGGTGCGGATGACGGGGGCTGTGGTCGCCGAAACCAGTGACATAGGAGTAGCCTGTGGCGTTGCGGCCGAAGAGATAGTCGGCATTCTGAAGGGCGAAACGGCGGTAGTGGTCGGAGCCCGTGAGGCGGTCGGCCAGCAGCAGGGTGAATGCCTGGCAGCAGCACTTCTCGGCCAGACAGCCCCAACCGAAATCGCGCGCGCTGTTGCCGTAGGGCGACTGGAACGACGACGCACCGACAGCACCGACCGCCTCCTCGCAATAGCTAAGAAGGCTGCTCTTAAAGGTCTGCTGCACCTCCGCGCCTTCCGACGTCAAATGTGCGCTCTCCATCGCCAGCCACTCGAACGTTCCGAGAGCATTTACATTGCCCCACGTAGGCAACGTGTAGCGCTCGGGCCGATAGCGGATGGCATCGTCGAGATAGGCCTGGCGGCCTGTGAGGCGGTAGAGCGACGAGGCTGCCCAGAAGAACTCGTCGCGGGCATGACCGTCGCCATAGGTGCCGGTGCTGACGGCGGGATCGCGCAGGCGCTCCTGGCGGTAGAAGGCATCAGGGTGTTCTGTGGCCCAGCGGTAGGCACGCTCGGCCATGGCTGCAGCTTGGGCTGCGAAGCCGGGGTAGTCGGTCTGGAAATGCTCGAAGAGGCGCGCGGCATCGGCCATGACGGCTGCGAAATCGAGAGTGGCGGTGACGCTCTTTGCCACGACATAGCGCTGCTGGCGGCAAGCCTCAGGCATGACGAAGCCTTCGAAACGGGGCGTGGTGAGCTTATGATAGACGCCGCCGTCCGAAGGGTCTTGCATAGTCATCAGCCAGCGGAGGTTGAACATGCACTCATCGAGCACGTCGGGTGTGCTGTTGTCGCTCTCAGGGATGTCAGCACTCAAAGCAGCGAAATAGGCGGGCTGCTGCTCATAGGCGGCAAACATAAGGCCGATGCTGAAGGCTGAATTTACGACGTACTTGTTATAGTCGCCAGCGTCGTACCAGCCAAGGGGCGAACTGATGACCGTGCCGGCCGGGCGCAGCGGTGAGGCGGCTGAGGGGTGCACGAAGACCGCGGTGTCGGGGTGCCCAAGAGGGCGGCTGTAAGGACCGCCGAGGTCTATGGCCACACCGGAGCGGGCGAGGTAGAAGAAGCGGAGGGCGGCGCGGACCACTTCACGGAAGGGGTGCTCGGCCACGATGAGGTCGCAGCCGACATCGCCCAGGCCGATGTGGTAGCGCCCGACATCAGTGAGCTGTCCGAGGTCGACGACATAGCGCGTCTTGCCCGAGAGTGGCGAGACGGCCTTGCGTACGGCCTTTGGCTTGAGCCGCTTGCCCGTGGGCGACGTAATCTGCAGCTTGCCTTTCGGGTCGGCACCCTCTATGACTATCACTTTCTCTTGCCACGGGTAACTGCCCACCTGATTACGACGTATTACCACCTCGTCATGGGCTGACAGGTGAGAGGTAAGCAAAAGTAGGAAGAAGGTTAGGAGGAGCATGAAAAGTGAAAAGTGAAAAGTG
>JAFRNY010000061.1 GCA_017429945.1 Bacteroidaceae bacterium | reverse complement strand
CTCAACCCTCAACCCTCAACGATAACCCCCTCACCCCTATGCCCCGTCCCATTGAACTTCTTGCCCCAGCCCGCAACCTTGAGTGTGGCCTTGAAGCCATTCGCCATGGCGCCGATGCCGTATATATTGGTGCCGAGCGCTTTGGTGCACGCGCTGCGGCAGGCAATAGTGTTGAGGATATTGGCGAGCTCACGGCCTTTGCCCACGTCTTTGGCGCGAGGGTCTATGTGACGGTCAATACGCTCCTTCACGACAACGAACTGCCGGCCGTGGATGCTCTCATCGACGAACTGTCGGCCGTGGGCGTCGATGCGCTTATAGTGCAGGACGAGCGTCTTGTGGAGCTCAACCGCGGGCGCCTGCCCCTGCATGCCTCCACACAGATGGACAACCGCACGCCCGACGACGTTCGCGACCGCGCCGCCGCGGGCTATGAACAGACCGTGCTGGCCCGCGAGCTCTCGCTCGACGAGATACGCGCCATTCACGATGCCGTGCCCTCGATGCCGTTGGAGGTCTTCATCCACGGCGCTCTCTGCGTGAGCTATAGCGGCCGTTGCTACGCCAGCGAGTACTGCTTCGGGCGCAGCGCCAACCGTGGCGAGTGTGCCCAGTTCTGTCGCCTGCCTTTCGACCTCGTCGATGCCGACGGCCGCATCGTCAGCGACCCTCGCAGCGGGCGGCCGCTCAGCCAGCGCCACCTCCTCTCGCTGCGCGACCTGAACCGCTCGTCGGACCTCGAGGCTCTGATGGACGCCGGCGCCAGCAGCTTCAAGATCGAGGGGCGCTTGAAGGACGTGGCTTACGTGAAGAATACTACGGCTTTCTATCGCCGTCGGCTCGACGAGACACTCCGCCGCCGCAGCGCGGACTTCTGCCGTGCGAGCCAGGGGGCGTCGGCCATCGCCTTCGCGCCCAACCCCGACAGGAGTTTCAACCGCCGCTTCACCGACTATTTCCTGCACGGCCGCACGGCCGACCTCGCCTGCTTCGCCACGCCCAAGGCCATCGGCGAGCCCGTAGGCACGGTCAAGGACGTCGTGCCCGGCCGCTCGCTGGTGATTGCCGGCACGGCAAAGTTTGCCAACGGCGACGGCCTCTGTTTCCTCGACGCCGACGACCGCCTGGAGGGCTTCCGCGTCAACCGTGTCGACGACTACGGTCGCATATTCCCTGCCGACGCTTCGGTGCTGCGGCGCTTGCATAAGGGCCAGAAGATCTATCGCAATCTCGACGCCGACTTCGAGCGGCAGCTCTCACGGCCCACGGCCGACCGCCGCCTGGCTGTACGATGGGAGATATCGGATGTGCCCGCCACGGGCTTCACGCTCACTCTGACCACTGAGCGCGGCGCCGTCGTGGAGCAGGCGTTTGACTGTCCCCACGAAGTGGCCCGCACCCCGCAGGAGGCCAATATAGTGCGCCAGCTGCTGCGCCTAGGCGACACCCCCTATAGCGCCGACGAGGCCGACATCGCTATCCGCTTTGCCGACAACTGGTTCATCCCCGCCTCGGTCCTCGCCGCCTGGCGCCGCGAGCTGTGCGAAAAGCTGGCCTTGGCCCCCCTCCCCGCTTCCCCCGTGGGGGTGAGAGCCCCCTCCCATCCCCCCCGAGGGGGGGCGAACATGTCCTCGGACAAGAAGGCGGTAGCCTTCGCCCCCTCTCGAGAGAGGACTTGCGTTTCCGTTGGGATTCCCGAGGATATGGTCGCCCCCCCTCGGGGGGGACGGGAGGGGGCTGGGGGCCTTATGCCCTTAATGACCTGCCGCTACTGCCTTCGCTACGAACTCGGGCTGTGCCGTAAGGCTCACGACTCTCACGCGGCCCACCTCCCTGCCTCTGCCGGTGAGCCCCTAGCCCTGCGCCTGGCCGACGGCCGCACCTTCCCGCTCCGCTTCGACTGCCGCCGCTGCGAGATGCAAGTGCTTCGTCCGGAATAACAAAAAACAGTGTGAAACAATGATGAGGTTCCTCTTATTGCTCGCGTCGCTCGCCCTGGCCGCCTGCTACAATCCCAGCGCGCGCTCCGGCTTCCCACCGTCATACGCTGTCGAGACAGCGCTCACGTCCGACACGCTCTCTTCAGCCCTCGTGCGCGATTATGGCGTGGGCTACAACTTCATCGTCGATGCCGACAGCCTGCTGCTGCTCGAAGACCGTCCCGCACACTGGAGCGAGGGCGCTGTAGATGCCAGCGACAGCCTGTGGCTTCACAGCGGTGATGCCGTCGTGGTGGCCGCTTTCCTTGTCATTCCCGAGGACAGCACCGACAGCGTCTGGGTGAAAGTGGCCCGCGACCAGCTCACCATGGGCTGGCTCCACGAGGGCCAGCTGCTCTCCGGCAGCTACCCCGACGACCCCATCAGCGCCTTCATCTACCTCTTCTCCAGCCGCCATCTGCGTTGGTTCCTGCTTGTGATGGCCCTCGTAGTCATAAGCATCGGCATTCGGATGCTGCGCCACAAACGCTTGCATATGACTCACGTGGCCGACATCCCGAGCGCCTACCCCACGCTCCTGCTCATCACCCTCGCTGCCGCCTCACTGCTCTACGGCCACATCCAGCACGCGTGCCCCCAGCTGTGGGTGCAGTTCTATTTTCATCCGACGCTCAACCCTCTGGCGCAGCCCGGGCTGATTTGTCTTTTCCTCGTGGGCGTGTGGCTCCTGCTGCTGCTGTCGCTTGCCACGCTGAACAACGTCCTGACCTACCTGCCCCCGAAGGAGGCTCTCATCTACCTCTTTGCCCTTGCCGGGCTGTGCGTGGTCGTCTATCTCGTGCTCTCGTTCACGGCTTCCACTTTCCTGGGCCCGATAATCTTCGTGGCCTACTCCTGCTACGCTCTCCACCGCTATTGGACCCACTCGCATGCCATCTACATCTGCGGGCGCTGTGGCGCTAAGCTGCGCTCCAAGGGCGTCTGCCCCAAGTGCGGCGCCGTGAATGATTAGGCTGAGGCGGCGGCTTCGGTCCATAACGCCAAGAGGCTGTGTCGGTTGTGGCACAGCCTCTTGGCCTTTTTTGTGTCATTGAGGAATGTCAATTCTTTACATCAATTGAGAATTAAATAAATAAACTTCTAATTGTATGTAATGATATTTGACTACTTTTGCGCGCAAATTCCTTAAGCAGTGGAAGAATAGAGATTGGTAAATGTAAATATTTATTTCAGATATTGTAAAACTTATTTAATTCTTACTCAACTAATTAAAATGCAAAAAGCTTACATTAGGCCTGCGCTCATCGTGCAGACCGTAGAGATTGAGACGTTTATTGCCATGTCGGGTCCTCAGCCTGCCGGCGACGATGATTACCCGACGTTCGATTCAGGGTCTCCAGTCAAGGAAAACATTTGGGACGACACCGTCTTCAGTGGTGAATAAACAAGAGTCAGGAAACAATTAAATCACAAAATCACACCGAAGGAAATGAAAAAGATACTGTTTGCACTCTGTCTGCTGCTGCCTCTTACGGCATCGGCCGCTCCCGTGAGCCGCGAGAAAGCCTTGGATGAGGCTGCCGCCTTCCTCGCGCAGAAAAACCCCGCCAGCGCCCGCCACAAGATTCGTCTGGCCTCTCAGGCCGGTCGCCTCTCATCTGCCGCCGATGCCGCTGGCTATTATATATTTAATGTGGGGGCTGACGACGGCTTCGTCATCGTCTCGGGCGACGACCGCACCGCTCCCGTGCTCGGCTATTCCGACGAGGGTTCGTTCGACGCCGCCCGCATCCCGGCGAACATGAAGGCTTGGCTCCAGGGCTACGCTGAGCAGCTCGAGGCCCTCTCGAAGCTCTCTGACGCTGAGGCCTCGAAGGTGCTGCGCGCTCCGCGCCGCGCCCGCGTCAACACCCGCAACTCCATAGCGCCGCTCATCACCACGAAGTGGGACCAGGCCACGCCCTATTGGAACAAATGTCCGCAGTTCATGAACTCAGAGGACGAGGCCGACGGCTACGACCTGGCCTACACTGGCTGTGTCGCTACGGCGATGTCGCAGATTATGTATTTCCACAAGCAGCCCGCTCAGACGCTGGCCGAGATACCCTCCTACACGTTCACTGTCGCCGGCGACAACTACAACTATTCCACGGTCACGATGGACGCGCAGCCCGTCACCACCTTCGACTGGGCCCACATGCGCGAGACCTATACCGGTGCCGAGGACGAGGTTTACACCGACGCCGTGGCCACGCTGATGTTCTATGCCGGTTGCTCGGTGAAGATGCAGTACGGCCGCAACTCCTCGGGCGCCTACACCGACGATATCCCCCAGGGCTTCAAGTACTTCGGCTACGGCTCTAAGATTGCCTTCCGCAACGACTACAGTCAGCAGGCGTGGGACGACCTCGTCTATAGCGAGCTGGCTGCCGGCCGCCCCATGATCTACAACGGCACGGCAGGCAGCGGCGGAGGTCACTCCTTCATCTGCGACGGCTTCGAGTACGGCGACTACTTCCACATCAACTGGGGATGGGGAGGCATGGGCAACGGCTTCTTCCAGCTCAGCATCCTCAACCCCTCGGCCAGCGGCATCGGTGGCTCCAGCTCCAGCGAAGGCTACAATATGAAGCAGAACATCATCTACAATATCATACCCGGCACGGCTACGCCCGAGGGAGGCAGCAGTAGTGAAGGAGAGGAGGCGGAGCCGATGCTTACGGCAACCAATATAGATTGCACCTCATCATCTTTCGACCGCGACAGCAAGTCGGATCCATTCAAAATATATAAGAGCAAGATAGTTAAAATAAACTTCTCCGACCACTCGGGTACAGGAAAGAAATATAAAAACGGAATAGCATTATACGATCCGTCAACAGATTCTTACACGATGATTCCTGGTACAGAATCTTATGGTTATGCGGTGGTGACAACCTCTGCTGTTGGCGAAAACAGGAAAATTGGCGATGGTGTGGATTCACGCTACACAACCATGAAGTTCGGCGCCGGCCTCACAGGCACTTATCGCATCGTTCCGATGTACCAGGTCGAGGGCAGCAGCGAGTGGAAACCGATGAAGGAGAGCGACCGCTTTTATCTTGAACTTAACATGACCAACTATAGTGCTTCTGTGACCAAGCATCCTATGACAGACCTCACCGTCACCAACTGGTCCTGCACGGGCGACCTCAAGGTAGGCTCTAAGGTACAGGTCAATGCAACGATTAAGAACAACAGCGAGGACCGCTTCTTCGGCGACCTCTATCTCGATTTCGGTGGACAGCAGCTCGATGAGTACGCGCAGTACACGACGGTCATTCAAGCCGAGGTGCCTGCCGGCGAGGAGAAAGTAGTCACCTTCAATGTCACGCCTGCCACGTCGGGCTCGAAGAAGCTTACCGTGATGCTCGTTGACAGCTTTGGCAGCTTCTACGACCTCAGCAAGTCGGGCACCGTCACCATTGCCGAGAGCCAGGAGGCCGAGATGGATCTCACCGTCGATATCGAGGCCCTTGATGCCAGCGCTACCACCGACGAACACCTCCACGGCACCATCTACGACAGCAGCGTGCGCTTCCGCGCCACCATCACCAACCACTCCGACGTGGAGTACAACAAGTACGTCCTGGCGCCCCTGTTCATCGTCAAGCGCAACGACGACGGTAGCATCGGCGGCGGTTCCATGGTCACCTACAAGCAGCAGACCGTAAGCATCCCCGCCGGCGGCTCGGCCACCTACTACTTCGACTTCGACAACCTGGCCTACGGCTCCACCTATTCGATGAACATCTACGCCCGCAACAACGTGCCGCAGGAGGAAGACGTCTCGCACGTCGACAACATCGTGAAGAAGGGCGAGTCGAAATACTATGCCATCGAGCGCGGCATCATCACCTGGAAGGCCGACGGCACGCGCCAGGGCTACAAGCCTGAGGAGGGCTTCCAGATTCCTGCCGACGTGGCTGCCGTGTCGCTCGAAGGCCTCACGCTCGCTGCCATCGGCGCCAGCACCAACCCCAACACGCTCTACTTCCTCGGCGAGGGCCAGACGGCTCCTGCCGGACTGGAGGACAAGAACGTCGTCACGGGCTCGCAGGCCGCAAAAGTTGTCCTCAAGGACGGCTACGACTTCTTCACGCCGCAGACCTTCACGGCCGCTGAGATAAGCTACGAGCGCACCTTCACGCAGGGCCACCACAACGGCGTGCGCACAGGCTGGAGCACCATCGTGCTGCCCTTCCAGCCCACGACGGTGATGAACCAGACCGACGGCAAGCAAATAGACTGGTTCCGCTCGTCGGACGACAGCGGCAAGCAGTTCTGGACGTGCGACTTCTTCCAGGAGGACGGCACCACCGTCTATTTCCGCAACGCGCCCGAGATGCTGGCCAACGTGCCCTACCTCGTCGCCGTGCCCGACGATGCCTGGGGCGCCGCCTGGGACCTCCGCGGCAAGCTGATCGTGTGGAGCGCTGAGAACGCCACCGTCAAGCCCGATGCCATAGCCTACACCAGCGGCCTGAACATGGCCTTCGGAGGCACCCACGCCCAAGGCACCGTGGCCGACGCCCTCGTGCTCAGCGCCGACGGCAGCCAGTTCGTGACCTCGGCAGAGCCCGTCGATGCCTTCCACGGCTTCTTCAAGTCCATCGCTGAATCCACGGCAGGCGTCAAGGCCTTCAATATCGCCATCGTGCGCGACACCACCACGGCCGTCGATGCCCTCTCGCCCGCGGCCCAGCCCACGGCGCCCATCTACAACCTCGCCGGTCAGCGCATCTCCGTGTCCTCGGCCCGCTCTGTGTCCTCTGTGCTCCCGAAGGGAGTGTACATCGTCGGCGGCAAGAAGGTTGCAGTGAAATAACTCAAGGCCCAGATGTTTATTAAGACAACGAATTTGACGAATTATACGAATTATTTTTCCATGCTAAGTCACGAATTTATAACAAATACGTATTTAATTGTTGACACTGCGCAACGAAAATTCGTATAATTCGTCTAATTCGTTGTCTTAAAAAAATATCCAGGACTTGAATAAAACAAAGTGAAATCTGGAGAATGAGAACGCCCCCGATGCCATCGAGCACCGGGGGCGTATGTTTTCTGTCTTGCGCGACTTAGAACAGCGGTGAGGGATAAACGCCCTCGTCCACGAGCTGCTTGATGCGCTCTACCGTGCCGGGGCGGTCGGCGGCGTAGGTCACGCCGAACCACTTCGAGGTGGTGTCGAGCACCTTTACGGTTGCTTCGCCTTCGCGGATGAGCTTGTCCACCATGAGCGGGATGAAGAACTCAGCCTTGAGGTTCTCCATATTCTTCGGGTCGGAGAGGAACTCCTTGAAGTACTCCTCGCTGTAGGCGAAGTAGTCGGGCGTGAAGCCCCACATATTCATCGACACGGGCACGTTCTCGCCGCCCACGGGCTTCCATTCGCCGTCCTCCTTGTAGCAGATCTCGCCGTCGATGCGCTCAATCTCGGTGCGCTCCACCACGTCGGTGAGGTTGCCTTCGGCGTCCTTGCCGCACACGCCGCGCGCCACGCTGCCGTTCTCCGAGAGCGTGTTGCCCACGCGGAAGCCCACCATGGCATAGCGGCCCTTGGAGCCTTCGGGCAGCTCGGCGAGGAACTTGCCGATGGTCATGAAGGCGTCGCGGTTGTAGAAGTCGTCGCAGTTGATCACGCAGAAGGGCTCCTTGATGACGTCCTTGCCCATGAGAACGGCGTGGTTGGTGCCCCAGGGCTTTACGCGACCTTCGGGCACGCTGAAGCCTTCGGGCAGGTCGTCGAGGGCCTGGAAGCAGAGCTCGCAGGGCACCTGGCCCTCGTACTTCTTCAGGATCTGGTTGCGGAACTGGTCTTCGAAGTCGCGGCGGATCACCCACACGATCTTGCCGAAGCCGGCCTGGATGGCGTCGTAGATACTGTAGTCCATGATAGTCTCGCCGTTGGGGCCGAGAGCGTCGAGCTGCTTAAGGCCGCCATAGCGGCTGCCCATTCCTGCAGCGAGGAGGAAAAGAGTAGGTTTCATAAGGCTTGTTGAATTTTTTTTGCCCCCTGTAATCCGCCGGGGACGACGAGGGGTTGTTTATTTTTTGGTTTTTGTTGGGAACGTGCCGGAGCCGTAGCTTGATGTTGATTTCGCCCGCAAAGTTACAAACATTTTCCGAACTGCAAGCAGTTTTAGTCGAAAAAACTTGCAAATAAGCCTTCGGCCGCACTACTGCCCGGGCCGACGAAGCCCTGCCACCGTTGGATGTCTGTCCGTCGGTTGCAGGGCTTGCGTCGTCAGTGGCGTGGCTGTGCTCAAGCCAGCCGCATCATTTTTCATTTTTCATTCTGATGCTGCACCTCGCATCATCAGCGGCTCCAGTCGTCGTCCCAGACGTCGTGTGTGCCGCGGCCCTTGACGAGCACTGGGTCATCGGGATCAGCCGGCGTGCCAGGGTTGACGCTCGGATCCGGATCGCCGCTCGTGGCGAGCATTGTTGTCGTGTTTACTTGCCAAAGGGCAACTTCAGGTGTCTGATATATCTTTTTCATATCCTTTCTTATTTTCTAATTTTCACATTGTCCTGTTTCACCATCACCTTCTTGCTGCCAATGATATTCACGCCTCTTTGTGTCTTGCTCAGCCGTCGACCCGTGATGTCATAGATGACGGCGTCTTGTGCCTTGCCTGTTCCATCTCCGATCTCTGCGATAGCTGTAGGCTCATCGTCGGAGAAGATGATGCTGAAGCCTTTGACAGATGATGGCAACGAGGCTGTCGGGATTTGCAAGTAGGCCTTGCCTTCAGGTATCGAGCGAGTGTTCTCGAAAGTGTAGAAACCAATCTTGCGGTCGGCTGACTTGTCGTTGGGGTCGTAGGTGAGGATGAAGTTCGACTTGTCGCCGTCGGTGGCCTGAATCTCCGCCGGCCCGGGTTTGAGGAAGTGGTCGGCGAGCACCATGTCGGTAGGCTCTATGGGCACGTTATACTCAGTCGCCTCGCCATCGCGATAGAGTAGGAGGGCGGTGCCGGCTGGCAATTCGGTCTGTTTCGTCAACACGAGTTTGCTAGTCGTGGGGTTGAATCCTGTGATGGTGTAAGCCTTCAAACCTTCGACTCCCTCGAAATTGAGCGGTTGCTCACTGACGTAGGTCGTCATCTGAGTAGTCATGGCAATGGTAACGGGCTCTATTATCTCGCTGAAAGCGCCCTGAGTCCACCAGTCACTCTGCAAATATGCCTCCCTGCATCCTGCAGGAACATACAATATGCGCGTCTGGCCTTCTTCGAGCAAATCAAAGATGAAATAATAATGCATAGTACCTCCTTGTTCATACGAGCTAACGGGCAAATCAATGGGTGTAGGATTATTCACGGTAACAGATTGTAGCGGGCAGTCAGCGAATGCTGATTCTTCAATATCGGTCAAACTGCTTCCTAATGTCAGGTGCTCCAACGACTCACAACTTGAGAAGGCAGCATAACGGATGGTTTCAACTGAATTTGGAATCGCAAGCTCTGTGATTGCGCTATTACCCCAGAATGCAAAATCTCCAATTTCAGTAACGGTGTTAGGTATTGTAACCCCTGTAATATTTAGGGGCAATCCATCAGCATCAAACGACTCTTCGCCAATAGCCGTTACCGTATAAGTAATACCTTCGTGCTCTACTGTCTCGGGTATGGTGAGCGGGCCTTGGAAGTCATGAGGTACAGCCGTCTGGGCATAGTCGTCCAGCCAAACACCATACGTCTGCACGGTATATCCTACCTCTTCATTGGCGCTGGTTACCATGAATGTCATCTCCACGCCCTCGGCCGTAGTGGCTGTGAAAATAACAGGAATTGCCTCAATGATTTTGAAATAATTTCTCCATTCGGAGTCCTGATACGTCTCGACGCACCCATCCGGCACATAGAGGACGGCATCATCGTCGATACTAGTGAATGGGCTGTACACATCTTCACCATCGTCTTCAGTCTGAAGTGCGGGCGGTGTGGTGGCATGGCAGGTTACCGTTGACAGGTGTGAGCAATAACCAAAGGCCATCACACCTATGCTTTCCACACTGGCGGGGATGTTAACAGAGGTGATATTGGAGCACTGATTGAACGCGCCTCCACTTATGCCCTTAACCTGATAACCGTTAGCTTCAGATGGGATGGTGACAGTACCTGATGTATATTCATCGACGGCTATCAAGGGGGCGGAAGTTCCGTCATAATATCCTACCTGGCAAGTCATCTCATATTCATCAAGTATCGTGAACTTCATCTTGACATTCTCAACGGTGTTGGCCGTGAAGTAGTTGTTGCCGAACTTCAGGTATTTTGCAAAGTTGTATGTTCCCGATGCGATGTCATATATCATATAGGAGTAGTAGCGGTAGTCATCCCAAGCATAGTCGAAATATACCTTGTCCAAATCCAAATCGCAGGCCTTCAGCTGAGTGCCGAACTCGGTTTCCATGTTCCTGTCCCAGAACCGTCCATACAAGGCCGCCACATCACCTCTCAGCTCCAGTTTCGTGTTATCGTTAGTCTGGAAGCAGTAAGAATAAGACGTTGGTAGCACTTTCTTCGGCGCGTTCCTCTTCGGTGCGCTGAGCTCGCCACCGCCAACCTCCTGCTGTTCAATATACTCTGTGAAGTACACGCCGTAGTCGGTGCCATTAGCGATAACTTCGCAGTCGGCTATGAACAGATTGCCACTGCATACATAGATACCTGCGATGCCTCCGGAGAGGGTCAACCGAGCATTGCCATCCCTGCTCTCAGCCATCTTCTTCACTCTCCTCGGTGCCGACATGGGCTCAGGCCCACTACTGCTTCCCGTTTCCCAAACACTATTTTCATCTGTGATGAGCAGTGAGGCGCCACGGCTGTCAGCGCCGTTAGCCGTGCCTACAGAGATGGGCGGACAGCCGTTGGTCATCGTGATGCTGTTCTCGCCTATGAGTCGTATGCGGAACTCGCTGTAGTCGTTCACCTCGATAGCCGGACCTTCGCCTTCGTATGTCAGATTTACATTGTTCAGGGTTAGTACAGGTATCTTAATGATATTTGCGGCGTCAATATTGCGGCGCGGCGCCCGTCTCATGGGAGCCCACATTTCTCCGCCGCCTATTTCTTCCTGCACCTCTTCTTCTTCCCACGTGAAGGTCCACGAGCCGCCGCCGGCTTCGCCTGTAACGGTCTCCTGTGTGCTCTTCAATTCTTGACCCATGAACTTGATTGTAGAGACATCGGGCAGCACCTGTATCTCAAAGGTTTCCTTGAATGGCGCATAAACTCCGTCGCTCACGAATTCAGCTGTGATGATGCACGTGCCTACAGCCATGCCTGTAACGACGCCTGTCTCGGCATCGACGGTGGCGATGCTTGTGTCGCTCGACGAATAGTGAATCGGGAGTTCGTGGGGATTATATACATAAGAAGGTGCGATAGTGCGGCCGACTGTAACCTGCCAAGGATAGTACTCAACGCTAATCTCCGTTGGCGTCAGGTAATAGAAACTCTCTATGCCATAGATGCGTTGTTCGGCATCAGCCACGAAGGTGACGCTGTGCTGGCGGCCTATCCATTTGCAATACCAGTCGTTGACGGGCACATGACTCACATAGCAGCCTTCCACCGTTTGGCGCAGGTGGCTGACATTTTCCTCGTCGTTTCCGCCATAGAGGAATATGCCCAAGAGATTAATGCCTTCCGGGGCAGTAACGGTAATTGTAGCCCCCTGCGGAATCAGGAGGTACTTCTTACCGTTGGCATCTGTCTGCCACGTACAACCATTAGCTTGGTATGTTGTGAACAGAGTCTGGTCAGTACGATTGAAGTCGATGCTATCGTGAGCGTTCCATGCTTCCAGAGACGTAACTACCAAATGGGTTTCATAATGCGTGTCAGAGCTATTATCGCCGTCTGTATCCACATCGCCCATAACGTCAAACGTACATTCGCCAAGGCCGTTCTTCACGCCGAAGAAGTCATAGTAGGTACTGCTCATGGTCCATGAGCCCACATTCTCATTATCGTAGTAAACACTATAATACGGGTTCTTGCGGCAAGACAGTGGCGTCTCATTATGCAGCCAAGAGTCTCCGCTCAGGCTCCTTAAGTCATTGTAGTCAGGAACGTATTGATTCTGTTTGAAACTGAACATCGGCTGATGCAACTGTATGCTCATGGTCCTTTCCACCACATTATGCCAGTTGCCACTCTCGTTGACGGCCATCTTCAGCGTGCACGATTCAGCGATATGTATCGTTTGATTTTCATTTCTCACCTCAACGGCTGTCGTACTTGTGCACGGGTCGCTACCATCAGTCGTATAAGCCACGTAGGTGTTGACGTACGAGGAGCAACCAATTGTGACGTCGAAGGGCATGTCCGTATAATAGTTGTATAAACAGTTTTCCGTCACATGAGCTGAGTTAATGATATAATTAAAATGCGCTCCTTCTCTTGCTACACTGCCATCTTTGGTGTACACGATCCTGCCATAGAGAGTCGTTGTAGAACTGATGACCGGCTTGTTATTCGCGTTATAGTTATGCCAAGTCTCGCCATTATAGCTGTATTGTAAGGAAAGGCCCTCTATCTCATAGTTCGAGAATCCCAGTGTGAGCAGCTGAGGGCCGTCGAACTCTTTCTCATACCAACGGTCGGAATTGCAGAATCCGTTGAAACTTACGTCTGGATGAGGAGCTATGAACAAGAACAAATGCTTTACTTCACTTTCCATTCCAGTGGCATTCACCACTTTCGCCATGATATCAACCTTATAAGAATAGTTGTAATTGTCAAGATCTGCGTCGCTGATATATACTTTAGTGCCCGTAGGAATCTGTGTCCATTCTGTATCTAGGCCCTTCTTATATAGTAGTTGATCACCCTCTTTAAGGTCGTCACACGTGATAGTTACCGACGATGGCAGCGTCGTGGTCAGGAACCAACCGTTCTCGCGCGAAAACTGAAGATTCCTTACTACCTGCTTTTTATATGTGCCGCCAACGAACTCGCTGTAGAACCCATCGCGAATGGTAAATGCATAGAAGCTATTCTCGTAGTCATCGGTATAAGTCTTAGTGAATCCACTTTCAATTGCATTAGGAACATATCCATATTCGTACGGATTATAATTATTACCTTTCCAATAAAGGTCTGCATCAGGATCATTATTGGTAACCGTAAGCGTATAGGCGGCCTCGGCAGGGTTTGGTTGGTCGCTTACGACGGTGGGTGCCACAAGATCTGCTCGCTTGACATTGACCGACCTCAGTGAAAATGTTCCATTCAAAGCACCGCCTACTGAGGTTCGGTTGACTCTAACGGAGACCTCTCCACTTACCTTTCCAAACGACACAAAGGTAAGTTCTTGGTCAACTTGATTATAATCAGTGGTCTTGATATCTGCATAATTATAATAGTAGTGATTATCTTCAGCATACTGACAATATAGAAGTTTGTCACCGACATATACTTCTACACGACATTTAGTATAAGAGTTCGAATAACGTTTAAACGAGCAGTCAAGAGTGATACGAACAGAACCTTCGGTTACAGACTCTTTGCTTGTCACAGCAAAAGGATAGAGCGAAGAACTGCCTCCCCACGAAGGGTACGAAGCACTGCTACTATTGATTGGCGTGGTCGCTGTAGTCCAATGCCAATCGCTCTCGGGCGTCGTCAAAAGCACGTTATAGCTGTACTGGCCATTGAACGTTGACAAATACTCATCAATCGCCAAGTCCGCCGCGAAAACATTAATTACCCCACACAGATATATGAAAATGGAGGTGAGGAATAGTTTGAGATGTTTCATAATTGTATAATGTTTGTTGCTTATGATTGTCTCTTTGGTAGGAATTGTTCGCATGACGCTACAAATGTAGGAATAATAATAGTTAATGTACGTGACTAAAACCTTAAAGAATATTAAAAGGACCGCTGACAAAAAGTTTTAACTTTTTTTGTGACAAAATATACAAATCGCGTCGAGCGATTTGTCGATATTGAGATTGAATCAGCATGAAGACAATCACAAATTTTATGAAAATTTTGTCTGAAAAGTACCGCACATGTCACAAAAACGCCAACAATTCATCCGTTACATCTATGCCATCTGTGAGGAATACTGGATTCATACGATGATCTATCCGGTCGCATCATCGTTTCCTTGCGGTCGCATGGCCGCTTTCGACTGGTCGCATAGTCGTTTTCTTGCGGTCGAATAGCCGCATTCGACTGGTCGTATAAAAGTAAAACAACTTGTTTTACATTAGAATTCTTAGTTCTTTTAGTCAGAACCCTTAAGACTTTTGGCCCACCACCTCGGATAGCAGATACTTTCCCGCAAATCTGTGACATGTGCGGTACTTTTGAAAAAAATAATTAAAAAAGTGCTGTGCAAGGCCAGGCTCGGCCGTGGTCGCTTCACGCCTGAAGAATTAGTGAATGATATATGTTATAATCTGCGCTCATTCCTTATTTCTTACGTTTCACTGTAATCCGCTTGACGTAGACTGCGCGTCGGGGCCGTTCGCGGGCATCTACGGGCGTACGGCCTATGCGCAGTGCTATAGGCATACCTTCTACGACCTCGCCGAAGACCGTGTATTCGCCATCGAGGTGGGGCGCGCCGCCGATGCGGGCGTAGGTCTGGCGCTGTAGGTCGGTGAAAGGAGCCGGCGGGTTCTTGGCGACATAGTTCTCGGCCTCGATCTGCAGTCGGCTGTAGAGGTCCTGCTGCGCTGCGCGGTCGGAGGTGCGCAGGCGCTCGAGCTCGGCGGCATGCTCGCGCTGCAGCTGCTCGAAGCGTGCGGCCACCTTGGCCTCGTAGAGCAGCGCCGTCAGTTCGGACAGTTCGGCCGACGTCTGCTTCTTGCCCGTGACGATGTACCACTGCAGGGGGCTTGAGCGGCGCCCGGGGTTGATGCTGTCGGGCTCGCGCGCGGCGGCCAGTGCCCCTTGCTTGTGGAAATGGCGGGGGTAGATGATCTCGGGAGGGAGGGCGGCCCCCTCAGAAGAGCCCTCAGAAGACCCCTCTAAATCTCCCCGTGAGGGGAGACTTTCCTGTCCTGTGGCGTCCTCTGCTGCGGTTTCCCCATTTCCTTTAGAGAGGGGCTGGGCCTTTAAGGCCGTGTCGCCCGACTGAATGACCATCTCGGGCACGATGCGGTTGAAGAGGAGGCCGTCGTAGATGCCGGCCTCGGCGTTGCGGATGAAGTTGTCGCGGTGCACGGGCGTGTCGTCGTAGAGGCGCACTACGATATCGCCCTCCGACGTCTCAATCAGCACTTCCGTTTGCCCTATGGCATCCCGTTTCTTGTCGGAGCAGGATATGAGGAAGAGGAGGATTGAAGAGTGAAGAATGAAGAGTGAAAAATACAATAATGATGAATGGCGCATGGTTTTTTGGGGGCGTTTATAGGTTATCGTTTATCGTTTATGGTTTATCGTTTATGGTTTATCGTTTAGGGTTTATCGTTTAGGGTT
>JAFRNY010000060.1 GCA_017429945.1 Bacteroidaceae bacterium | reverse complement strand
TCAATGGTCAATGGTCAATGGTCAAAGTTCAATGGTCAATGGTCAAAGTTCAATGGTCAGAGTTCAATGGTCAATGGTCAAAGTTCAATGGTCAAAGTTCCACGAACTGTCGTATGCGTTGCTCTTCTGAGCGGCGGCAGATGAGGAGGGCGTTATCTTTCTCGGCCACGATATAGCCGTCGAGACCTTCGAGGATGACGCGACGCTCATCGGTGGTGTGCACGATGCAGTCGTGGCAATCATAGAGCTCTATGCGCTCGCCTATCTTCACGTTGCCCTTGGCATCGGCTATCATACGCTCGTAGAGTGAACCCCACGTGCCCAGGTCGCTCCATCCGAAGTCGGCAGGGAAGACGTAGATCTCTTCGGCCTTCTCCATCACAGCATAGTCGATACTGATGCTTGGACACTCTGGGAAGCGGCTGTCGATGATGCTTTGCTCTTCCGGGGTGCCATAGACGTCCTGCAAGCCTTCGAAGATTTCGGAGATTTCCTCAGCATAGACGCGAAGAGCATTTACGATGGTGGAAACGCGGAAGATGAAGATGCCGCTGTTCCAGAAGTAGTTAGAGAAACTGATATAGCGCTTGGCAGTCTCCAGGTCGGGCTTCTCGCGGAAGGAGTCGACACGATATATCTCGCGGTTGCGTGCGCAAGGCGTGCTGAGGTCGGCCTGGATGTAGCCATAGCCCGTCTCGGGGCGCGTGGGTTTCATGCCGAGCGTCACGATGCTGTCGCTCTCGGCAGTAAAGCGCAGAGCAGAGGCTACGACGCGACAGAACTCTGCCGCATTGAGCACGACGTGGTCGGAAGGTGCCACGACGATGTTGGCACGCGGGTTCTCGACCTTAATGCGCCAGCTGACATAGGCTATGCAGGGGGCCGTGTTGCGGCGACAGGGTTCGAGCAGGATATGGCTCGAGGGCACATTGGGCAGCTGCTCGCGTACGATCTCGGCATAGGCTGCGCTGGTGACGACCCACACGTTGTCATCTGGACATACATCTTTGAAACGAGCCACGGTAAGTTGCAGCAGCGTCTGACCACAGCCCAGCACATCGATGAACTGCTTTGGGCGCTCACTGGTGCTCATAGGCCAGAAGCGACTGCCGATGCCGCCTGCCATAACAACGAGATGAATATTTTTATCCATTTAGTGTTGGATTAGAGATTACTGATTATGGAATAGGGCGTATTACCTAACTACAACTTTGCGCCCGTCCACGAAATATATGCCTGGACGCAACAGGCTGTCCTTGGCCATGCGACGGCCAGCGAGGTCGAAGACGGCGGAACAGCGAGGCTCAGCCTTCAAACTGCCGACGGCATCCTCGCCGCCCTCGGGCAGCGTCAGCTCCACGAGGTTGCTCCAGCCGGAGAGCGCACCGTCCTCAGCCACGGCCTGCACCTGCCACGTATAGGTGGTGCCCGGCGTCAGACCTGTGAAGACGTAGTGGGTGTCGGTGATGCCGGTGAGCGTCTGCGAGTCGCCAGGAGCACGGCGCGGAGCCCGACGCGCGGCATTGCGCGAGCTATTGAGCTGTCGACGCGGAGCGGCTTCCTCCTCTTCCCATATTGTGTCGACCTCGTCGTCGGTGAACGAGCCGTCGAAGCAGATGAGGTACGACAAGTAAATCCTCTTCTTCATTGCTACTGTTGACACCTTAATGCAGAACACTGAGGGGACATTGGAGAAATGGAACACAGGCAAGTAGTTGCCTTCGAGCAAATCTGCAGCTGCAACGGTCTGCGACTGCAGTTCGTTGTCATCTTCATCGAGGAGCGACACCTCGACGGACGAGCCGTCGGGCTTGTAAGTGCCGGTGTTCTCATACGTGCTATAGTTAAACCAGTCCCAAGCTTCGACATAGGCGGTCAGCTCGCCCGTTGTGCACTCTGTGGGAGGCGTGATGAGGTAGCCTATGGCGCTGCCAGTGCCCAGCTTAGCACCGTAAACACCTTGATACACCTTCTCAGCACCCCAACCGGGAAGATTGGTATATGTGCTGATATTCTTGCTGATGTCTGAGCTACCGTCGGAGGTCTTAGACTCATCCACGAAGAAGTTCTCGAAGTCCTCAATCAGGTTGATGGCAGCAAGCACACGATCGGCATCGGCATTGCCGCCCTCATCAGCCTTCTCTGTCAGGCGCAAGTTGTAGCTTGCAGCACCCTCGACGGCTGACCAGCGGGCAGTGAAGCCAGTAGAGGTGAGGTCGAGCTTTGTGACATCGGACTCGGCAACAGGCGTTGCGATGGTCGCCTTGCCGCCCATGAAGGCGAAGCTGATCTTGCCGCTCACCTCCGTGATGTCGGTGATAGGCTTGTGCATCAGTTTCTGGCCGTCGGTGTTGGCGCGGTAGAGTTTGGCCACGGGCGTTGAAGTGTCGGTGAGTTCTGTGGCCTTGCCGCCATTGGGGAAGGGATCACCCGAGGCCGTAGTTATGGTAGCCTTATTGTCGGCCGGGATGATTGTCATGCGCTGGCGCGAGGCGACGTTGTTGACAGTGTTGTTGTACCAAGCATTCTCGTCGTAGTCCACATGCACCACGAGCAGGCCATGACCCGGAGCCTTAGCGTCCCATCCTTTCTTCTGATGGTTCTCGAGCAGATAGTATTCATTGTGGTTCTGGTCGTTGTAAACGACGTAAGCCACAGGATTCTCTTCGATATTGGGCATATCGTTGATTGTGACGGCAGAGTTCAGCTCCTCTGGCTCGAGCCAGCCGCTGAACCAGCGCTCGTAGGCGGTGTAGCCTGCAGGGCAGAAGCCGTCGCCGTTGTAGCAGCCATAGTCCATAATGCTCCAGGCATACATGCCGAAGTTACTGCCTGAAGAGGTGGTGTCGTAGAAGTCGGGAAGGCCAAGGCAGTGGCTGTACTCGTGACACATGGTGCCAATACCATCGAGCGTCGTGCCCGAGATGCCCATAAGCTCGGAGCCACAGGCATAAGTGTCGACAGTAACGCCATCAAGCTTGAGCGAGCGGCCATAGTTGGCAGGGTCGCTAAGCTGCCACTGGTGAGGCCAAATGGTGTTTTCATCAGCGCCGTCGACAGCCTCGCCAAAGCCGGCATAGGTGACGTAGATGTTCTCTACCTCGCCGTCGCCATCCCAGTCATAGTGATGGAAATCGACCTGAGCGTCGACGAGCTTCAAAGCCTCAGCGACCATCTCGCCCGGCTTTACATCGTCGCCATTGCTGTCGTTGGCTCCATAGTAAGCCATATCTTTACTTACAGTGACAGGTCCTAAGACGTCGAACTCGATATCGAGCTGCCCATAGCTCTGCTCGCGGAAGTATTCGCGAACGCTGCCGTGGTTCTTACCATAAGGGTTATCGATGCCGTTGAGCATCTGCACGAAGATTTCCTTCGTCTTGGCATCAGAGTTAACGAATTTTACATCTTGGAAGTTGACCAAGATGAGCAGACCTCGCTTGCTGCTGGTGCTCGTCTCGCCTGCACGCAGGGGAGCCTTCGAGCGACGCAGCTTCTGGGCAAGTTGCTTACGGTGGGCGTTGCGGCGTGCTGAAGCCTGACGCCAAAGTGATGTGACGTCGCGCGTGTCGACGACCCAGTCGCCCTGGGCATTCTGGCGCACGGGCACGCCGTCGGAAGTTACATGGTAGTGAAAGGTTTCGTCGCCCACGAGACTGATTGTGAGCTGACGGCCGTCGCTGTTGGTGACCGTGCGGAATCCGCGACGGGCAGGAATAGCCGAGGCCGAGACTGCAAGCATTGCTGCTGCTAACAGAGTTAATAGTTTCTTCATCAATGCGTTAATGTTGTTTGATTCGTCTTATTGTTGATTGTCGATGAGCGAATTATTTCACCACGAACTTACGTCCGCCAGAGATGTACACGCCACGGCGGACGGGCACCGCAACGGCACGGCCAGAGAGGTCGAAGAACGAGGGTGAGGGCGAAGCCACAGCATCGCTGACGCCACCGATAGCATCAACGAAGTCGTTGCCGAAATAGAACGAGACGGTCTGGTCGTCGTTCTCGCGGATGGCATGAATATCCTTGTTCATAAAGCCCGAAGCGCTATAGACGGTGGCGGCGGGAACGCTGGTGGCCGTGAGCGAATCGTTGCGCACGGTGGTGCCGTCGTCGAGGGTCGAGATGAAAGGATAGAGGTTGCCTTTCCACGTCAGGACGAGGTCGTCGGTGGTTGCATCGTCGAGGTAGGTGCCGATGTATCGATTGTTGGCAGCGATGATTGTCATGCGCTGATGGTTGACGTCGTTGTTTACGCGGTTAGTGTTCCAAGCAGACTGCAGGAAATCGACGTGCGTCACCTGCAGGCCGTGGCCCATGCGCGCGAGCGAACCGTCCCAGCCTACGTCCTGACGATTCTCGAGGACGTAGTATTCATCGGGGTTCTCATCGTTGACGACACGGTAGCCGACGCCGCCGGCCTCCATAGGCGTGAGCGTGACCCAGCCGGGCGACGTCAGAGTCTGCATCTGGCGCCAGCCCATGAACTCGCGCTCATAGGCCGTGTATCCGCAGGGACGGGCTCCGTTGCCGGCATAGCAGCCATAGTCCATAAGGCTCCAGAGGTCCATGCCGAACGACTTGTAATTAGTGTTGTAGAAATCGGGCAAGCCGAGGGCGTGGCTCAGTTCGTGGCACATCACGCCGATGCCGTCGACGCGTGAACCTGTGACGATGAAGCCGGTCTTGTCCTCATTGGGCTTCACCGAAGCTGCCCTCTCGCTGCAGCAGCCGCTGGTGGCAAAGGTGATGCCGTTGACGCTGACCGGATATTTCACTTCCTTCGGCCAGATGTTCGTTGAGACGTGACTGCTGTTTTCGCCTGAGCCGGCAAAGATGTAGAAGATCATGTCCACCTGACCCTTGCCGCGATTGTCGAAGTCCATCCAGTCGCCATCGTAGAGCGCAGTGACTTTTTCAATGATTTCCTTATTAAATTCATCGTAGTTCTTATCCTTCGAACTGCCGTTGGCGCCGTAGTATTCCTCGGGCTTGTCGAGCGTTACGGGACCGATGACGACGAACTCGGGCAGGAAGGCGCTGTCGCTCTGCGCTGCGAAATAGTCGCGGATGCTGCCATAGCTGGTGTGGCCCGTGTAGCGCTCACCGTCGCGCGTGCCGTTGCAGAAGAGGTCGTAATAGGCGCGCACCTCTTCATCGGTAGGAGCCACGGTAAAGACCGAGTCGGCGAAGTTAACCAGGACAACGGGCACCTTGGGGCTGCCCGTAGCTGGAAGGGGAGCCGTGGCCTGACTGCCGATGCGGCGAGGACCGCCAAAGGCAGCCACGCGACGGCGGTCGGAGGTCTGCAGCTCGTCGTCGACATTGCGCTCGCTGATGCGATAGCGGTTTGGGCCAACAGCCTCAACGATACGTCCGTCAGTCGTCTGCAACCAGGAGTGGTGCTCATCGCCAGCGAAAAACACTACGGCCTCAGTGCCGTCAACCAGTCGGAGGGTATAACGAGTGCGGCGCGCAGGCACAGCCCACACCGATAAAACGATGGTTGCCAACACGCTAACAGCTAATAGTCTCTTCATCATACGCTAAAGATTCATTAGAAAAAGTGCGCAAATATAAGAACTTTCGCGCGCGTGGGCAAAGAAAATTAGTTAAAAAACTCTTGAACAATGCTTATTGTAACTTATTTGGCAGATTTATTGCAGCGAAAGAAAATAACAATTACTTTTGAGACCGAATTAATCAGATAACCATAAACCCTAAACGATAATCCCTAAACGACAATCCAAAGCACATGATTGTATATCCCAACGCCAAAATCAACCTCGGCCTGAACGTCGTGGCCAAGCGCCCCGACGGCTACCACGACATAGAGACAGCCTTCTACCCCATCCCACTGCAAGATGCACTCGAAGTGGCCGACGCCCCGACCTTCCGTTTCCGCATGGCCGGCACTCCGCTCGACTGCCCTGCCGGCGACAACCTCGTGATTAAAGTGCTGCAGATGGTGGAGCAGGACTTCAAGCTCCCCGAGCTCGATATTTTCCTATATAAGCACATACCCTCTGGCGCGGGTCTCGGAGGTGGCTCATCCGATGCCGCCTTCATGCTTATGCTGCTCAACGAGCGCTTCGGGCTGGGCCTTACCAAGGAGGAGATGAAAGCGCGCCTCGCCACATTAGGCGCCGACTGCCCCTTCTTCGTTGAGAACCGTCCCGTGCTGGCCACAGGCATCGGCGACGTGATGACGCCCATCGACCTCTCGCTGGCAGGATGGACGTTGGTTCTGGTGAAGCCCGACATTGCCGTAAGCACCGCAGAGGCGTATGCCGGCGTAAAGCCACAGAAGCCCGCCACGCCTATTGCAGAGATACTGAAGCTGCCCGTAGAACAATGGCAAGGGCGGCTGTGCAACGATTTCGAAGAGAGCGTGTTCGCTCGGCATCCTGAGATTGCCGCCACGCGCGACCTCCTGCTCGACCTCGGAGCCACATACGCCGCTATGTCGGGCAGCGGAAGCGCTGTCTTCGGCTTATTCAAGGCTCCGCTCGAAGATATCGACAAGGCTTTTGCAGGCATGTTCGTGCGGCAAAGACAGCTCGAGTGAGCAGGCCTCATTGCCCGAGACGCAGGCTGTCAGTCATAATCAAATCATTGACGGTTTAATCTTAATGACTATCCGCAATCGTACCACCAAAGAGACCGCAACGCGGTCTTCGCTTTGGTAACCGAGGGTACGAGCGTAGCGAGCACCCCCGGTTGACATACAATCGTGGAATATGCACTCTGAAAGAGTGCCCCATCATTCCAAGAGGGCGACCCTTCCAGG
>JAFRNY010000059.1 GCA_017429945.1 Bacteroidaceae bacterium | reverse complement strand
TTATTTTCTTATTTTTTAATTTTTTAATTCTCTAAATGTCTACCCCTCTTTCTTCTTCAAATACTCTGTCGGGCTTATGCCCAGGTGCTTCTTGAACGCTTTCGAGAAGTAGTTGGGGTCGGAGAAGCCAGTGGCGTAGGCGGTCTCAGAGACGTTGTAGCCTTTGAGGAGCATTTGGCAAGCCTTGTCGAGGCGTTTGCGGCGTATGTAGTCGCCCATGGGCATGCCGAGAATGTTTTTCATCTTCAGGTGCAATAGGCTCCGGCTCACCCCGAGGTGCTCGGTGATGTCTGCGATGCCGAAGTCGCTGTTGGCGATGTTGGCCTCTACCAGGTCGTTCATCTTCTGGAGGAACGCCTTGTCGAGGTCGCTGAGCGTCGTCTCTTCAATAGCAGCGCCGTCGGTCTCCACTATCTCCTGCTGTCGCTGCTTGATCAGTCGCAGGATATTGCCTACCTGCAGCTTAAGGATTTCGGGGTCGAAGGGCTTGGGCACGTAGGCCTCGGCTCCGCTGTGGTAGCCTTCATAGACATCGTGCTGGTCGCCTTTGGCCGTTAGCAGTATTACGGGGATGTGCGAGGTCTGCATGTCTGCTTTCAGGCGTTGGCAGAGCTCGTTGCCGTCCATCTTGGGCATCATCACGTCGCTGATAATCATCTGTACCTCCTGTTCGTGGGCTATCTGCCATGCCTCGGCGCCGTTTGTGGCGGTGATGACGTTGTAGTGCGGTTGGAACGTCTGGCGGAGGAAGTGTAGCAGGTCGGTGCTGTCGTCCACGATGAGCAGCGTCGGTCGGCTTTCTGCGACGTCGTCGGCTTCGGCTGTTGCTTCGTTCAGCATGAGAGTGCCCGACGATGTCTCCGCTGCCGTGAAGCGGTATTGCTCCACGGGCACTACTGTGTCGGCATCAGTGATAAGGTTCTCGGGCTCGAAGGCGCTGGCCGTGGTGCAGAGCCATACGCTGAAGCATGTGCCTTGTCCCACGGTGCTTTGCACGTCGATATGGCCTTTCTGCGTGTCTACGAGTCGCTTGATGAGCGATAGTCCTATTCCCCAGCCGCTGTTGTCGGCATTGTAGCCGCGCTTGGTCTGATAGAATCTCTGGAAGATGTTGTTGAGCTCTTCGGGCACTATTCCTATGCCAGTGTCGCGCACGTCGAAACGCAGGAACGTGTAGGCGCTGTCGTCGCGGGCGGTGATGCGGGCGTCCACGTTTATGCTTCCGCCTTCGGGCGTGAACTTTATGGCGTTGGACATCAGGTTGTTGAGTATTCGCTCGAGGTATGAGGGCGAGAACCACACCTCCTCGCCGTTGTCCTCGGTGACGACGGCGAGTGCTAGGTGCTTCTCGCGGCAGGCTTCGCGGAAGGGTACGAGTGCTCGCTCAATGAACGCCAGCGGGTTGCCTTTCTGTAGGTAGAAGGGGAAGCCTCCTGTCTCGATCTTGTTGAAGGTGACGAGCTCGCTGATGAGTTGTTGCAACTTGTCGGCATTCTTGATTGCCATGCCTAGGTGCTGCTGGCTGTCGGCATCGAGCTGGTTGCGGTTGATGCTGCGCAGGGGTGCTGCAATGAGGGTGAGCGGCGTCTTCAGCTCGTGGGCTGCCGTGGTGAAGAAGTCGCTCTTCACCTTATCGAGCTGCCGCAGGTGTTCGTGCTCGATGTGTGCCAGTCGCATCTCGTTTTTCTCGTGCATGCGCAATTGGAAGAAGCGCCATATGGCGTAGGTGATGCCACCAATGATGAGGCCGTAGAGCAAGTAAGCCCACCATGTTCGCCAAAGTGGCGGGTGCACCACAATCTCGAGTGCTCTCACGGGGCAGGCCTCCCAGCCCTCATTATTATTATTCGCGCGCACGTAGAAGCGGTACTTGCCGCTCGGCAGCTTATACCCTGAGATGCGGCGCTCGCTGCCGACGTCGCGCCACTCGCGGTCGACGCCTTCGAGGCGCACCTGATAGCGGATGTTCGCTGTGCCTTCGGGGCGTATGACTCCGTACTCTATGGTGAACTGGCTGGCTTGTTCGTGGCTGAGAGTGAGGCGCTCGGTGGCGCCGTTGATATTCTTGAAGTGCACCTGGAACGGCCCTTTGTTCTGCCCTACAGCGTCGGGGTTGAATGCTATGAGGCCGTTGATTGTCCCGAAATAGAGCCGCCCGTCGCTCGAGCGGAGTGCCGATTCGTAGTTGAACTGGTTTGAGGGCAGTCCGTTGGTCTCGCTGGAGAAGCGTGTGATGACGCGTGTGCGGAGGTTGTAGCTGAAGAGCCCTTGGCTTGTGCTCACCCAAAGGTTGCCCTTGTCATCCTCCTCGAAGCTGCACACGGTGCAGTGGGCCAGCATCTCTTCGTTGATGCCGGTGATAGTGCCCGTCTTAGGGTCGAGAAACTGCAGTCCGTTGTTGTTGGTGCCAATCCATATGCGACCGTATGCGTCTTCGTGCAGACAGATAATGTAGTTGTCGCGCAGTCCGGTACCATCGCCGAGGCTGTAGCCCGTGACGCGTCGGGTCCGGACGTCGATGCGGTAAAAGCCATGGTTGTTGGTGCCCACCCACAGGTTGTCGTGGCGGTCGGTGTGGAGGGTGTAGATGAACACGCTGTCGAGCACGTCATGACCTACGGGACTGAAGGTGTCGGTCCGCCGGTCGTAGCGTTTAAGGCCTTGCATTGTAGCCACCCACAGTTGCCCGTTGCGTTGTAGCGTAATGTCGAAACAGCCTTCCGATGTTAGCCCATGGTCGTAGAGGTAGTGCTGGCTGCGTCGTGTGCGCAGGTCGTAGCGATAAATGCCCTCGAAGCGGGTGCCTATCCACATCTCCTGATGCGCGGAGTCGAACATCAGTGCGTGGATATTCGTGCCGAGGCCCGGTATGCCGTTGAAGGGTCGGCAGCGTCCGCTCTCGGTGTCGAGTGTAAGTACGCCTCCATCTTCGGTAGCTATCCAAAGGGTGCCCTCGCCGTCTTCGGCCATCATTCGAGGCACGCGCGCCGGCATGTGGCCCTCGCCCTCTCCGGGTTCATATAGCACGAACTGCTCGTTGGCGCTCAGCAAGTAGTCGACTCCTCCGAAGTAGCTGCCCACCCACATGTTCTGTGCCTTGTCGAAGCGGATTGTGTAGATGGCATCGTCGCTGAGCGAGTTGACATCCTGAAAGCGGTGGCGCAGCACTTCGGTGCGGCCGTCGGGGTGTAGCACTGTTATGCCTTTCTCGGTGCCGAGCCAGATGCGGTGGCGGGCATCCTCTGTGATGCAGCGCACGAAGCCGCTCGAGATATCGTGACTCGGGATTACCTGCTGGCGCCCGCTCTTGAGGTCGATGTTCATCACGCCCTTGCCGTTGCGCCCCACCCACAGGCGCCCTTTGGAATCGAAGAAGAGAGGCACAATTACGTTGCGGCTCGTCATGAAGTCGGCGTAGTAGCTCTCGGGCAGGCGAGTGATGCGTGTGAGGGTGCGGTCGTAGCACAGGATCTCGCTATTGGTGGCTACGTAGAGCTGTCCTGATGGCGCCACGGCGAGCGAGTTCACGAAGGCGTCGGTCAGCAAGGGCAGCGGCAGCAGCGAGTCGGTGTCTTCGTCGTAGCGGCAGAGGATGTTGCCTCCGAAGAAGATGCGGCCGTCGGCGTCCTCGGCCATCGACCAGAAGAGACCCTCGGGCTCGCTGTAGCAGCGGAAATCATCGGTCTCGGGACAGTAGCGGCAGATGCCCGTCTCGGTGCAGACCCACAGGCGTTGGCGTCGGTCGACGTGCAGTGCGTGTACGAGGTTGTGGCGCAGCGAGCGTGCGTCGTCGGTGTGGAAATAGGTTCGGATGTCGTAGCCGTCGTAGCGCGAGAGTCCGTTGCGCGTGCCTATCCACAGCGTGCCGTCGGCATCAAACTCGAGGGCCTCCACCTGCTGGTGTGGCAGTCCTCGTTTGCTGTCGAGGTGATAGAATTTATAGTTGGCGGCGTGCAGGCCTGTGGCTATGAGTAGCACGATGGCTACTATTGCGCAACGGTTAAGAAAACTTTTCATTCGTCAAGCCCCCTCTAAATCCTCCCGAGGGGGGACTTGCGTTTCCAACAGTTCGCCCGAGGATGTGTTCGCCTCCCCTCGGGGTGACGTGATGGGGCTCTTCATTCTTGCGAAGCAGATGAGGGCGGCTATGGCAACGACTATGGATGCGATGAGCGATGGCGTGTAGGGAAGGCCGAGCGTCGTGTTCGACACGAGGAAGAAGTCGGTGACGACGACGGTCATAAATAGTGCCGGCACGAGCGTGAGCCAGTAGCACTTGCGCTCCTTGCGGAGATAGACGGTGCACACCCACAGCGTCACGGCCGCCATCAGCTGCGTGCCCCAGGCCACATATTGCCACACGGTGCCGAAGCCAGATGGGTTGCCTATCTGCCAGGCCAGCAGTGCTATGCCCACGGCGAAGACAGGCAGGCTCAGCAGCAGGCGCGAGCGCTTCGACGTCTGTTGGAGTCCGAAGGCCTCGGCCAGGATGAGGCGTGCCGATCGGAACGAGCTGCCGCCTGTGGTGATCGGTGCCGCTACGATGCCGAGCAACGCGAGCACGCTGCCGAAAGTGCCGAGCCAGCTTGCGCATACGATGTTGACCACGGTGGGGGCATCGAAGAATTGGATGAGCGACAGCGCCGACGCCTCGAACTTCGCGACGACCTCCGGCGGGCATACCTCACGCCAGCCGTCGGCGAAGAAGAAATAGCTGGAGATGGTGGCCCAGACGAGTGCCACGATGCCCTCGGTGATCATGGCGCCGTAGAAGATGGGGCGCCCTTGGCGCTCGCTCTTCATGCAGCGCGCCATCATGGGCGACTGTGTGGCATGGAAGCCGCTGACGGCGCCGCAGGCGATGGTGACGAAGAGGGCGGGGAAGAGGGGCTGCGTCAGTCCCAGACGCTCGGCGCCCAGGTTGCCTAGGCCGTTCCACACCTCGGGCAGCACAGGATGTTTGGCCGCGAGCACTATGCCTAAGGCTACGACCATGAAGAGCATTGAGAGCGCGAAGATGGGATAAATGCGCCCGATGACTTTGTCAATAGGCATTATGGTCGTGGCCACGTAGTAGATGAAGATGATGAACACCCACATCATCTTGTCGCCCCAGATGCCGGCCAGGATGATGGCTGGACAGTAGACGAAGAAAGCGCCTACGAGCACCATCATCAGCATCGTGAACACGATCATGGCCTTGCGGGCCGTGGGTCCGAGGTAAAGACCTGTGAGCTCGGCTTGTCCGCATCCGTCGTGGCGCATAGAGAGCATGCCGCTGATGTAGTCGTGCACGGCACCGCCGAAGATGCAGCCGAACACGATCCACAGGTAGGCTGAAGGCCCAAACCACATGCCCATTATGGCGCCGAAGATGGGGCCTGTGCCGGCGATGTTGAGAAACTGAATCATGAAGATGCGCCATCCGGGCATCACGATGTAGTCGACGTTGTCGGCGCGGCGCAAGGCCGGCGTGGGGCGGTCGTCGGGCCCAAACACGCGCTCGGCCACACGACTGTAGAGCATGTAGCCGAGCACAAGGGCGATAAGGCTGATGATGAAACTGATCATTTTGCGTTTGTGGGTTATTAAAGGGGAGTTAAAGGGGAGTTAAAAGGGAGTTAAAGGGGAGTTAAAGGGACGATACCACTGTCTAGTGGGCTCGGCATCAAGAAGCAGTTCTCGGAACTATCGTCCTTTTAACTTCCCTTTACCTTCCCTTTACCTTCCGTGGCCGCAGGCCACATAACTTCCCTTCATCTCCTAATTTTCTAATTCTCCATCTCTCACTCCACGTCCGGCACCTCGATTTGCGAGCCGTAGCGGTGGTATTCGTTGGAGATGGACTGTTCCTTGATGTAGTGTGCCAGCTCGATGCGCCCATTGCGTACGGGTGGTGCCTGTGCGATGTACTTGTCGCACTCTGCGGCGGCGCGGAAGACCTCGTCGGGTACGTTGGCCGAGATGGTGCGCACGCGCTCGTAGTCCTTGATTGAGGCGCAGAACTTGTCGAGGCTCTCGAGCTTGACGGCGCAGGGCAGCTGTCCGGGCAGGTGCGCGTCGGGGTCGGCCGATACGACGAGTGGTGTGCCTACGGTCTTTGCCGCCAGGCATACCATCTCCACCTGCTCGCGCGTCTCGTCGCCGAAGAGTCGTAGCACCATTCCTCCTGCTAGTGGCAGGTAGCGGAATACGTTTTGCTCGCCGCGTATCTTGGGCTGAATGTTGCGGGCGTGGCGGAACTCGCGCTCGTACCATTCGGCGTACGATGTGCGGTAGTCGGTGGTCGAGCCGGGCTTGTCGGTGATCTCCATGAACTGTGCCACGTAGTTGGGGCCGCCGGCTTTCAGTCCGGGCCCGAAGGCCGATAGCTTCATGCCTCCGAAGGGCTGGCGGTTGACTACGGCGCCCGTGATACCTCGGTTGATGTAGAGGTTTCCGGCCTGGATGTGAGCCTTCCAGTAGCGCTGCTCGGCTTCGTCGAGCGACTGCAGTCCTGAGGTCAGTCCGTAGTCGAGGCCGTTTACGAGGTCTACGGCCTCGGCGAGCGTGTCGAATGGCGCCACGGCGAGCAGAGGCGCGAAGAGCTCTGTGCGGAAGGTGAACGACGAGGGCTTGACATCGACTTTGATCGTCGGGCGTAGTATGTACTTCTTCTCATCGACGAACTCGGGGGCTATGAGCCAGCGCTCGCCAGCCTCGAGGCGGAAGGCCTGCTCGAGCTTGTCGTTGTGATTCGTGATCATCGGGCCTACGATATTGCCTGCGTTCCACACGCCGCCCACCTTGAGCGACGAGGCGCAGTCCTTGAGCTTCTCGAAGAACTCGGGGTTCTCATAGACGGAGCGCTCCACGAGCATGAGCGAGCATGCCGAGCACTTCTGTCCGGCGTTGCCGAATGCCGAGCGGCAGGCGTTCATGATGGCGTGGTCGCGGTCGCCCTTGGCGGTGAGGATGATGACGTTCTTGCCGCCCGTCTCGGCCGAGAGAGGCTTGCGCGGGTTGGCGTGGGCGATGGTCTGTGCGGTCTCGGTGCCGCCGGTGAGTATGATGTGCTTGACGACGGGCGAGGACGTCAGCAGTGTCGTGGCCTCGCGGTCGGTGATTACTACCTGCAGGGCCTCCTTGGGCACGCCGGCCTCCCAGAACGCCTTGGCGAAGAGCCATGCCACGGGCGCAGCCACGGTGGCGGGCTTGAGGATGCAGGTGTTGCCCGATGCGAGGGCTGCCACTACGCCTCCGCAGGGGATGGCGCAGGGGAAGTTCCACGGCGAGAGCACGAGTACGGTGCCTTTGGCGCGCATCTCGATGTCGGGCAGGGCCTCGAATTTCTTCATCGTGGTGGTGTAGAAGCGGCAGTAGTCGATGGCCTCGGAGACTTCCACGTCGGCCTCTTCGATGGTCTTGCCGGTGATGGCGCACATCGATCCGCAGAGGTCGCCGCGCATGCTGCCCAGGATGTTGGCGGCGCGGTACATTATCTGATGGCGCTCCTCCACGGAGGTCTGGCGCCAGTGGCCCGGGTCGGTGTCGGCAATCTCGAGAATGCGCTGCGTCTGCTCCTTGTCAGCGCGGCTCATCTCGCACACGAGCACGTCGCCCTCCTGCGAGCGGTCGAAGTAGCGGGCGTGGTCGTCGTTGACGACCAGCTCGGCGCCAATCTGCGTGGGCAGCAGGTCGCCCGGCTGCCAGTCGCCCCACGCCTCTTTGGGCGTCACGACCTTACCGTCGGCCTTCCATTTGGCGAAGATTTTCTCCACCCACTGCTGGTTGCAGAAGCGGTCGAAGTCGGTGTCGGGCTCGTTGAGCATCTCATCCTGCGGTTCCTGACCCTCGTAGGGCTTGTTGCGGTCCTGCGTGCGGGTGGGGGTGTGGTCGAGGTGGTCCTTCATGTTGTAGGCGTCGATGAACTGCTGCTCCAGCTCGTGCCACTCGGGCGTGTCGGGCTTCAGCGAGAAGCTGTGTGTGAGGAAGTTGTCGGGGGCGGTGTTCTCGTCCATGCGGCGTACGAGGTATGAGATAGCGTTGAGGAAGTGCTCCTTCTTAACCACGGGAGTGTACAGTATGACGTGGTTGCCCAGCTTGCGCTGTGCGCGCCACACGTGGTTAGCCATGCCCTCGAGCATCTCGAAGCAGAAGCAGTCCTTGGGCGTATGGTACATCTGGGTGAGCAGGTAGGCATAGGAGATGGTGAACAGGTTGTGCGAAGCCATGCCAATGTGCAGCACGCGAGCGTTCTCGGGCTTGAGTCCGCGCTCTATGATGTGGAGGTAGTTGGCATCGACCTCCGTCTTGCTCCCCCGCACCGGGTTGGGCCATCCGCGCAGGTCGCTTACGATGTTCTCCATGTCGAGATTGCAACCTTTGACTATGCGCATCTTGATGGGCGCTCCGCCCTCGGCCACGCGCTTGTGGGCGAACTCCAGCAGCTCGGTCTGGAAGCCCCAGGCGTCGGGCAGGTAGGCCTGCACTACGATGCCCGCCTCGTAGTTCTTGAACTGCGGCAGCGAGAGCACGTCCTTGAAGAGCTTCATCGTCAGGTGGGCGTCCTTGTATTCCTCCATGTCGAGGTTGATGAACTTGGGCCTCGTCACGCCCTCGGGGTCGGTGTAGGGATAGTCGATGGCCGTTTGGTAGAGTTCCGACATTCGTCGAACCAGTTCGGGGAAGCACTCCTTGTAGTTCAGTGCGTGGGTCTGTGCGTAGATGCCCGAGATCTTTACTGATATATAATTTATGTCGGGCTCCTTGAGCGCCTCGAGGTACGACTGGTAGCGCTTCTCGGCCTCGTCGTTGCCGAGCACCACCTCGCCCAGCAGGTTGACGTTCTGCCCGATGTTCTGATCGAAGCGCGTGGCCAGGTGCTCGGTGAGGCTGGGGCGTGCGGCGTTGATGATCACGCGCGAGGTGTCGCGGCGCAGCCGCCATTTGATGATGGGCACTGCAGCCCAGTTGAACAGTGGCGTGTAGGCGAACTTCTGGTACATCCAGAAGAGGGCGTGGTCGGCCTTGTCGAGGAACTTGGGGATGCCGTATTGGTCGATGAGCTCCTTCACGCGCACGGCCAGCTTCTGGCGGTCGCGTATCTGGCTCGTCTCGTCGAGCATGCGCACTATGAACTTCTTGTCAGTGGGCGTAGTCACCATGGTGCCGTACATGTGTTGCTCACTCTTCTCCAGCTTCGTCAGGCCGGAGTAGCTCTCGTCGTAGAGCTTGCGCATCCAAGAGAACACCTCTTCGATGGTTGGTAGTTGTTGTTCAGCCATAATTAGGTTATGAGGTTATGAGGTTGTGAGGTTATGAGGTTGTGAGGTTATGAGGTCGTGAGGTTATGAGGTTATGAGGTTGTGAGGTTATGAGGTTGTGAGGAAAGCAACCTCACAACATGATTTTCGGCTACAAAGTTACGCAAATGCTGAAACTGACAAAGGATTTTCCCGTTTTTTTCTTCCCATTTTTCAAATGAGGGATTCGGCGCAGCGCCGGGCGGCCTTCTGCATGCGCTTTTGGCAATGATATAGCTGTTGGCACAGGAAGCCCCGGCCTGGCGCCAGTAGCTATACCAATGTTATTACAAAAAAAGTTTGATTATTGCCGTCACCTTCACTTTTCTTTGCAACATGTTGAGCTATAATGTCTTATATGAAGTGTAGGTGAAATTTCACTTACACTCATATTTTAACCGGTCGAATTGAGGTAAAACAACTTGTTTTACTTCGATTCAACCGGTCGTATAGGCCAAAACTTACTAGTGTGTGAGCTTGTATGGCCGTTTAAGAGTGAAAAGAGTGTAGGTGAAATTTCACCTACACTGCACTTGACTCGTTGATCTATCGCGAGTTACAAGGAAAAGTGAAGGTGACGGTGAAAATAAAAAATTCTGGAGAATAAATTAGCCCCACCGCATCATCACGACGCAGCGGGGCTTGCAATGCCTATAGGTCTTTTGTTTACTAATCTAATAAACTGCTTTATAGAAATCAAGTAATCAAATTATTCTCTGAACATCTCCTTTCGGATCATCTGCTGAATGTCAGCGGGCGTTTCTTTTGTCTTGCAGCAGTCCACAATGTAGTTCACAAGGCGGTCGGGCAGAGCCCTTTTCTTCCAAATGTCATGTCGCTTCTGCCATGTGCCTTTTGTCGTGGTCTTGTCCACCCACACGATGGCGTCCTTGATGGCTGGGCGACCCATCTCAGAGTACCAGCCGTCCTTGAATGTGTAGGTGCCATATTCTTGGGGCATCACTACGCACTTGCCATCTTTCGTGAGGGCAATCCCTGCGCAGGCATACTCTCCTTTGGGACCGTAGTACTTGAACTGCGTGTAGCCCGTCTCCTTACCGCAGAGGACTTTCTTCTCGCCCTCCCATTGCATCGACTCCATCAACCAGACGCCTACAAGCTCGCTGTCGGCAATCTTGGGACTTTGCGCTGTCAGTTGTGTTGCGCACATCAGCGCCATGGTCATTGTGAAGAACATCTTTTTCATAATCATTGGTGTTTAGGTGTAAAACATGGTGCGCGAGAGTGGCTCATCGCACAGCTATCAGTTCTCGCCGGCAAAGGTACGGGCTTACCTGTATCTCCGCAAGAATATCTGTTTGCAGTTGGTTGGCATTCGTTATGCAAAGTCTTTGCCGGGGCAATCACGCCCCCATCGAGAGGATGAAGTCGTCCCAGTCGCGGGTGCTGCCTTTGCGGCCGAACACCTTCTTGTAGAGGCGACTGCGCACGGTGCTGATGGTGCTGATGTCACGTGCCAGCACGGCGGCGATGTCTTTGGGAGGTATGCGCAGTTTGATGAGCATGCAGACATGGCATTCCAGCTCAGACAGCGGGTAGAGGCTTCGCAGTTGATTGATGAAACCGGGATAGATGTCCTTCAGATGCTGCTCCACTTGTTGCCAATCCTCATCTCTCATCAGCAGCCCACTTGCCATGCGCTTCTGAAGTGCGGCATAGGCGTCGGAGGCGAAGAAACGGTCTTCCTCAGCCACCATAGCTTGGCGCACAGACAGCGCACGCTCATTGTGCTCCTCTTGAATCTGTAGCAAACGCAGCTGAAGTTGTTGCTTAGCTCTTCGATTCGTGATGGCGACTCGCGTAATCGCCAACGCCAGCGCCACTATGGCAGTGGTGGTGAGCCAGAACCAGTGAATGGTCTTCTCTTGCTCCCGCTCCTTGGCCGAGAGTATGTAGTGGTTGTTGCCGAAGCCCTCCTGACGGCTTAATTCGTTCTCGATGATGTTTAGAATCTCCTCGCCCCATTCTCTATAGATGTCGTCTGCGCGGGAAAAGGTGAACAAGACGCCGTTGTCTTGGATGACGAAGCTGGAATCATTGAGGCTGAGGGGGTGTGGGTCGCTGTCTTCTAAATACAGCAGTTCGCCGCCGCCTTTGTTGATGAGCGTCACTGTCGCTTTGCCCTTCGGCATGATTACCAAGCTCGTAGGAGTAGCCGCAACATCACATGCATAGACTATGCTGTCGCCATCATAGACGCGACAGAGAGTGCCCTGGCCTTGCAAATCGTAGTCTGAATGCCCTCCCATAGGGTCATCCACATGTGTCAGCACCCATGCTCCTTGCAGGAGGTAGGGTGGGGCGGTGTCAGGTGTGCCTCCACATCCGGCCATCAGCAAGCTTATTGCCAATATAAGCAGAATCTTTTTCATTCGTATTCTATTTTTTTTGTCGGCAAAGATACTTCTTTTGGTAGTACTGACAATGAAAAAGTGGTTTGCAATTCGTTTGCACCCTCACAAAAAAGCCCGCTGTGCCTTGGGGAGGGCACAGCAGGCTGTAAGGCTGCAGGCCTGATTGCAGACGGAAGACTTTATTGCAGACGGAACGAGACGGGCAGGATGAAGCGGACACGGACGGGCTTGCCCTTGTCCTTGCCGGGCGTCCAGCGCTGGGGCATGGCTTTGACGGCGCGCACGGCCTCGGCCTTGAGGGCGGCGATGCCTTCGTTGTAGTGCCGCGCGTCCTCAGCCTTCTTGGCTTCCTCGGGCGTCTGGTCGCGATTGTAGGCCACGACCACCATCTCATTGAGTTCCTGTCCTGTCCGGACGTCAAGCGCCTTGACGGCCTTGACCTCGGTGAGCGTGCCGTCCTTCTCGACGACGAAGGAGACCATTACCTTGCCCTGCACGCCGTAGTCATGAGCCACCTTGGGGTATCTGACGTTCTCTATCAGAGACCTAAACATAGCATCCAGACCGCCCGGGTACTCAGGCAACTTCTCGCAGGTCTCATAGACTTTGTCGTCGGGGCCCATTTCGGCGTCCTTCGTTGTAACAATAATCACGCCATTGGTACCTCGGGACCCCCACTTGGCCACAGCTTCTTCGCCCTGCATCACCGCGATGTGCTCGATCTCAGTTCTCAGTTCTGCAGCCTCTTCCGCTGAGGCAACGCTACCATCGATAATCCATAGTGCATCGTCGTGAATGCGTTCAAGCGTGTGGATGGAAGCAGCAAGCGAATTGTCATTTGACATCACGTCGCTCTTCGAATCTGTTTCGACCAGCGTTTCGGCCGTCGCTGCGGTTCGTCCGGCATTAGGCACGTCTGCTACAGCATTAATCTCTTTGCCCAATGGAGCAGGCGTTTGTGGGCTGACCAGGGCTTGCTCGATATGTGCTATCGGCTTCATTTCCTTGACTATACTACGGGCAAGGCTGTCAATATTCGATAAAAAGAGCATGACAGCTGCCACGGGCACGTAGAGGATGTATTTGAGCATCCCCGTGCGAGGAGTTCGTTGTAGGTTCATCATTTTGATTCTACGTTTTAGGGGTAAGACATTGAAGTTATTTACAATCGTAGCTACGTTCTTTTGAAGCGAGAAACCGAGGAGACGGTATTGGTAAGTCTTAAGTGAAAAGTGAAAAATGTCGGCTTCGCCTCCAAGTGAAGAATAAGAATCACTATTGGACGCTTGCTCGTTTAGTGAATTATATTTTTCACTTCTTGAAGGGTCAAGCGTCCCGCGGGGCCGAGCGTTCATTCTTTCACTTTTCACTTCGATATAGTCTGCCACCGCCTTGTCGGCAATGAACTCGAGGTTCATTCGCACCTCGCGACGCATGAGCCAAGCAGCGGGATTCCACCAGAAGATGATGCAGACCACCTGCGAGAAAATAATGTCCAAGGTGTGCCAGCCGCGCACGTGCGCCTGCTCGTGGATGAGCACCTCGCGCAGCGTCTGTTCGTCCATGCCTTCGGGATGGATAAAAATCCACGGACCGAACGAGAAGGGACTGCAGGGACGAGGGAAGTAATAGAATGAAAAGTGAAAAATGTCGGCTTCGCCTCCAAGTGAAAAATAAGAGTTACCTTTGTCCTCATGGTTATTGGGTAATTTATATTTTTCACTTTTCACTCCTTCACTTTTCATTCTCCTGCACGTACACCTTAAATATATAATATATACCACCTGCCAGAGCAGCTTCGCTGTCATCCACACGACAGGGATGAGGTAAATGAGGCCCCAGAGCGCCAGCATGCCTACAAACCACATACCGCACCCGGGTTCGCTCTGTTCTACTCCAAAGCTGGCAACGCGCATGGCGGTGACGTTCAGCGTGGGCAGTACGTAGCTGGCGTAAGCTTCGGCCATATCGTTGGCGGCGGTGTCGGCCGAAAGCCAGCCCTGCACGTTGCACAGGGGTAGCAGGAAGGCGGTGATATAGATGCCCCACAACATCAGACGCCGCACGCCGAAGAAGGTGTCGCGGTGCATCAGCGCCTGAAACAGCAGGCACAGGAGCGCAAGGATGATGTTGACTTTTATGAGGTAAATGATCATATCACTAAAAATTTTATTTAACCACGAATTACACCCGCTCGAGCTCTGCTCGCTTGATACTTCAAGAATTCACCGCGAAACCGCTGCGCGATGTTTCGAATGATTTAGGAGGGCAGTCGAATGATGTCCGGCGTATAGGATAACATTCGAAGCCTGCGTAGCGCTACGCGATAATTCGTTTAATTTGTTATAAATATGTGATTTAGCATTGAAGTAATTCGTTTAATTTGTTTAATTCTTGAAGTATCAAGCGAGCAGAGCTCGAGCGCGTAGTTTTAAAAAACTCATGCGTTGTTGAATCATTTTACTTTTGGTTTTCGATGAGAGAGATTATCTCCTGGAGTTCTTCGGGTGAGATGCGCTGCTCCCGGGCGAAGAAGGTGACGACGTCTTTGACGGAGCCGTCGAGGAAACGGTCGATGAGCGAGCCGAGGCGCGAACGGCCATAGTCCTTCTTCTCCACGATGGGCCAGTAGACATAGCCGCGGCCCTCGCGACGATGGTCGAGGTAGCCTTTGCGCTCCAGCGACTGGAACACATTCTGTATGCCATTGAGCAGCGGCTGCGGTTCGGGGTAGCGCTGCAGCACATCACGGGGCGTGCACTCGCCCAGCTGCCAGATATGCTCCAGCACCTCTTCTTCCTTTTGGCTGAGTTTAATCATTGGGTTTATCGTTGAGGGTTTATCGTTGAGGGCTTATCGTGCATAAACCTGTTATATCATTGCCTATTTGTTTCCTTCTCAATGACTTTCATCAGAGAGTCGGCTTTAGTACGCAGGGAAGGGTCGGAGTCCTTATTGCATTTGTCCAGGAAGTGGCGGGCAGCATCGGGGTCGCCTGCCTTCAATGTGTCTAAAGCACAATAGTAGTAGCTCCACGCTATCGATTTTGGCGTGTCGCACGATGTGCTTAGGGATAGTGCAAAGCTGAGGCAAGCTGCTATGCTCAGACTGAAGATGAGGGATTTGAGTTTGGAAGACTTCATTGTTATCGAATAGAGAATTTAGTTGTTTGTCTTGGTCGAGAAGCGAAAAAAATCGTTTCCGACGGTGCAAAGGAAAGGAGAATAAATCAAATAAGCAAGAGCCGGGCTTAGCTTTTAACATTTCCTAAATGTTGAATTGTGATTATAACAAAAAAGCGCCCGGCGGAGGTGACCGGACGCTTCATTTTTCAGTATTCAATCTTCTTCATTATCACGGAAGATAACGGGAAATAGCGTAAAACACTGAAAAGAGTGCCATTCATTGAGGGAGTTAATCTGCTTGTCTGTTATCAGATTTTCCGTGTACTTCTGTGCTATTTCCGTGTCTTTCCGTGTTTTTCAATCTTCAGTTTACCTCGATGAGGATCTCGGAGAGGGTGGGGTGGATGTGCACCGTCTCGCGCAGCTGGCGGAGTGTGGCTCCGAGGGTTATGTATGCCGTGGCTTCCTGCACGAGGTCGGCGGCGTGGGCTCCGTAGGCATGGCAGCTGAGGAGGCGTCCCTCGCCGGGCTCACAGCAGAGCTTGACCATGCCCTCGGTCTCGCCCATTGACAGGGCTTTTCCGTTGGCGCGGTAGAAAGCCTTGTGGCACTCGAAAGGTGTGGCGGCTGCCTTCAGTTGGTCCTCAGCAGGACCGACGCAGGCGGCTTCGGGCGTGGTGAAGATGGCGGCGGGCATGACGTCGAAACGGATATGGTCCTCGATGCCAAGGATGCGGTTGACGACGTGGTGGCCCTGGAACTCGGCGGCGTGGGCCAGCATCTGACGGCCGTTGACGTCGCCGATGGCGTAAAGAGCCCCCTCCCATCCCCCCCGGGGGGGGGCGGGCATATCCTCGGGATTCTCAGCGGTTACGCAAGTCCCCCCTCGGGGGGATTTAGAGGGGGCTACTTCAAAGTGCTCATCTACGGGGATGGCGCCGTTGCGCTCGAGCGTGATGCCGAGGGCTTCGAGGTTGAGACCTTCGGTGTTGGGCTTGCGCCCCGTGGCCATGAGGACGACGTCGGCCTCGACAGACAGTTCCTTGCCTTTCTGCTCGAAGAGTACGGAAGCCCCTCTCCCCGCTCCCCCCGTGGGGGGGAGAGCTGCCAAGCCTATGTTCTCTTTTTCTCCAGAGGACAATGAGTCCTCCCCCCCACGGGGGGAGTTAGAGAGGGGCCTTATCTCCTTCACAGCCGCTCCCATATAGAACTTGACGCCCTGTTTCTCCATCACTTTGCGCAGGCGCTTGGCGATGTCGGCATCGATGGCGGGCAGACATTCCTTGAGGAACTCCACGACGGTCACTTCAGAACCAAAGTGGCGGAAGACGCTGGCAAACTCCATGCCGATGACGCCAGCGCCGATGATGCACAAGCGACGCGGCAGCTCCTTGAGGGAGAGCAGGCCGGTGGAATCTACAACAAGCCCCTCTCCCCGCTCCCTCGGAGAGATAGCCCCCTCTAAATCCCCCCGAGGGGGGACTTGCGTTTCCGATGAGATTCCCGAGGATATGTTCGCCCCCCCTCGGGGGGGACGGGAGGGGGCTGTGGGCTGCGAGGGGCCGAGATTGAGCCACTTGGTAGAGGACCCGGTGGCGATGATGATGTTGTCGGCTGTGTAGCGCTGGCCGCTGTGCGTCTGTACGGTGTGGGCATCGACGAATGTGGCGTGCTCGCGGACGAGGGTGATATTGGGGTGCGACAGGAGTGTCTCGACGCCCGAGCGCAGCTGCTCCACCACCTGCGGCTGCCGCTCGATGGCTTCAGCAAAAGAGGCGGAGTGGACGTAGGTCTTCGTTGGGATACAACCCACGTTGAGGCAGGTGCCGCCGACGTGCCCGGCCTCGAAGATGGTGACCTTCAGTCCGTGTTGCGCGGCGTGGAGGGCAGTCTTGTAGCCGCCGGGCCCTGCGCCGATGATGAGGAGATCTTGCATATAATTGGATGTTTTTTTATTGTTATTCCGGCACAAAGTTACACACAAAAGCGTCTCCCGCCAAATCATATCCACACTTTTTTTCACTCACCAGTTTTTTTGTAGCCATCCACAGCTGATCATGCTGCATATCTCGCGGCCGCGCTGCAGCGTGCCTTGTTGCCACTGCCGTCGCGACCATCCGCTTTGCCGCCCAGCGTCAGCATGCAAGTGCCGAAGGCTTTTGCCGATCAAGCCGTGCACTCCACAGCAAGTAAGATTCGTTCGGATGATTTGACACTCTGTCTTGAGGCATTCCTGCCGTTAGCCAAGTCCTACTGGCAACAAAAGCACGTCAGAGGGGCTTTGGCGCAAATTGATTCGAAAAGGTAGGCAAAAGAAAGGATGAGGTAACACTTTGAGGCAAAACGACGATTTCTTGGGCTAACTTTATTTTTTTCTTCAAAAAAGATTGGCAATTCCCAATTAATGCAGTACCTTTGCGCCACGAGAACCCGCCAAGCCTCTTTACAATGCTTAAATCGGCGGGTCGTTTTTGTTTTATACAATGAGCAACAGAATTCCATCCCAGAAACCCTACACGCAAGTTACACCTTTTGAACCGCGGACGCACTCCGCATCTATTTTAACCTTTGCATCATCAAGTATTTCCTAAACATCATTTCGCCGAATAACGATATGAAGGCCAAGATTGATTCACTTCTTGCCGACTACCCGGCCATTGATACCGTAGCAATGGGCTTTCCCCATGGGTGGGAGAATGAGCCGCTGTGGCGATAGGCACAATTATACAAGGTGGGCGAGGATGGAAATTGTGTACATTCTCGCCCTTCTTTTGAAAAAAATGTCTTTCATTTAAATCTTTTTCGGACTTTTAGAGTCTTTATGTCAGATGCATCTCAAAAACGTAAAGATAATGAATACAGAAAACGACATCAAAATGAAAGAACTCGCTGAACACTTTCAACAGGAACAACCGCACTTGATGAGGTATGCCTGCTACCGTCTTGGTGATACAGACGATGCGAAAGATGCGCTGCAAGATGCCTTCCTTAAAATCAGCTCAAAATTCTCTGATGAGAAGAGCGTTGAAGTGAGAAACTGGCGCAACTATATCTTTCGTGTACTCTCTAACTTATGTTCCTCACGACTTACTGCGTTGGGAAAACTCAGGACAATACCCTTGGACGCTCGCCTTGACATAGCAGATCTCCCAACGGAAAACGACGAATCGGACTACCGACGAATTGCCAAGCTACTTGTGGAAATCCCAGAGGAACAGGCCGAGGTCATACGTCTTCGAATCTATGGAAACAACAGCTTTGCTGATGTAGCCGAGATTCTTTCTCTACCCCTGCCCACGGTGAAATCTCGTTTTCTCTACGGACTGGAGAAAATCCGCAAGGCAATGAAACAAACGAATCATTAACATTAAAAAGTACATTGACTATGAATTGCAAGGAATTTAAAGATAAGGTGGTTGACCTTTTTGATACCACAATCGACATGCAGACGCAGGCAGAATGTAAGGCACACATGGCTGAGTGTCCCGAATGTAAGGCCTATTATGAAGAACTGGCCGAAGCGTTTAATGCCTTACAACCACAGGAGACATCTGCCCAACCATCTATCAGCAGACCAGTCTGCAAGCAGCACCATCTCTGGCGCCCCATCGCTGCCGCCGCAGTGTTCCTCCTGGGATTCTTTATCGGTTGGAGCCACCTTTTCTCCACATCCGCTGTGGCCGAGACTCCACGCGGCCAACTCTTTGAGCAGTGGATTAAAAGTGTGCAGAATGTGGGCAGTTTCCAGATGGCAGTCTATGCCCGCACAACGTCCAATGACAACTTTGCTTATTTCGACCCAAAAGCCGACTTCGTGAGAATAGACATCGGACTCCTGAGACAGAATGACAGCGTGTTCTATCGTGTAGAGAAGCAGAATGGGCGTGTTATCGTATTCGACAGCCAGAACCAATATATGTGGGTTCCTAACGCGCTCTACGTAAAAGGGCCTCGTGCTGCCAATTTCCTAGAATACTTTATCAACCTGCTCTACCCAGAGCGTCTGCTGACTATGCAGAAATCTGCAATCGATTTTTCCAAGAAGAACGAAGTGATACGCACAGAAAGTGATTCAACCATCACCTTGACATTCAAGGGAACAGAGAAAAACAGCGACCTGCAACAACTGCTTGAGACTGGCAAGATGGGGGATTGTGAGGTGGAAGTGGAGAATGTATTCACAAAAAACGACGGGCTGCTGCGCTTTGTCAAGCTCTGGGTTGTCAATGATGGCCAGAAGACCCTCCTGCTTCATATCGATAATATCCAATATAACGTCATGATGAGTCGTGCCAATCTCATTCAAATCCCAGACACTCAATGGACGGATGTAACAGAAATGACATCTTCGACAGCCGATGACAGACTCAGCAAACTCCAAAATGAGACTGCTACACAAGCCGCCCAGCGCATACTCCAAGCCATCATCAGCGCCGACAACAGCCAAGCCAGTGAAGCACTTTTATATTACAAGAGCGTACTCCCCGCGCTGAGCGAGAATATGAAAGGATGTAAAGTCTCAGAATTCAAAGAACGTCGCGATGGCGATTATGTTGGCACCTATGTGTTCTACACATTGTCGCATCCCGATGGGAAACAAGAGCAGAAGCACATCGCTATCAGAAACGACAACGAAAAGCATATCTGGGTAGCTGATGGTGGGCTATAGTTAATTGCACCAGTACCAATAAGCATACCTCTCCGTTTGCTTGCTACTGCAAGTAACGGGGAGGGTCTTTGTGACATTAACCTATCTCGTAAGTCCTTGCTGGCACTTCTGTATTCGCCCATCATATCTGCCATCGGCAATATAATGGACTTAATGGTTGGCACGTCTGAGTGTGTTGGTGAAGAATTCATGTGGAAGTGTTTTGGATAATCACAAGTAATTGTAAATCAATAGACAACAAGGTATATCCAAAATTGAAAGGTACAAAAAAGTGTAATTTGCGATTTGCCGTTTTTGGTGCCAACACAAACAGTTTTTATGTCATTATAACTATATAAGATTTAACAACTAATTAAGATTATTTAACATGTGTATTTTAGCCATTTTGAGCTTTTGGCAACTTTGGTGAGCAAACACAAGACTTTTTGCCAGTCAAAAGAGAGAAGATAAATCATCAAAATGGGGGCATTTGTACCGACCTTGTACCTCGGTTGCGTTAAGTAGCTGTGTGACA
>JAFRNY010000058.1 GCA_017429945.1 Bacteroidaceae bacterium | reverse complement strand
GGGGTCAGTATCTTCGTCCATCGCGGTGTTGATATTACAGACCCCACCCCGCCCTTCGGGCACCCCTCCCCTTGAAGGGAGGGGAGCGGCTGCGCATGGTTTCAGAAAATCTGCCGCCCGTCTAAGAACTTGATAATCCTATCCGTCTGTTCGGCCTGCTTCTCGTTGTGCGTCACCATGACAATGGTGCGGCCGTCCTCCTTATTCAGTTTATGCAGCAGCTCCATAATCTCGGCACCCATCTTCGAGTCGAGGTTACCTGTGGGCTCGTCGGCGAGGAGGATTTCGGGGTTGCCGATGATGGCGCGGGCGATGGCTACGCGCTGACACTGACCGCCAGAGAGCTGCGTTGGGCGGTGCTTCATGCGATGCGAGAGGCCCACGCGGGCAATGACCTCCTTGGCCAAGCGTGTGCGCTCGCTGCGGCCTACGCCACGATAGATGAGGGGCAGCATCACGTTGTCCAGGACGTTCAGCGTCGGGATGAGGTGGAAGCTCTGGAAGACGAAGCCCAGTGTGCGGTTGCGGATTTCGGCCAGGCGGTTGTCGCTCATGTGCGGGTCAATCAGCTGTCCGCACAGCTCTATCTGTCCGCTGGTGGGTTCGTCCAGGAGTCCCATGATGTTCAGCAGGGTCGATTTGCCGCAGCCCGAAGGGCCCATGATGCTCAGGAACTCACCCTTCCGCACTTCGATGTTCACATTTTCGAGGGCTTGTGTCTCTACTTCGTCGGTACGGTAGATTTTGTTGATTGAGCGGAGAACAATAACAGACCCACTCAGACCCCCTCCCCGCTCCCCCTTTAGGGGGAGAGTGGAATGTATTTGACTGGTAGCATTCTTCGGGGTTGTCGAATTCGATTGGTTGGTTGCTTGGTTGCTTGTGGAGCTGTTGGAATTTACTTGAGTATTCATACTTTTAAAGTTTATAGGTTATTATTTTGTTTCTAATTATATTTCAATCCTTGAAAGGTGACCACTCTCCCCCTTAGGGGGGAAAGGCTACGGGTAGGCGAGCTTTGCTCGGGAATGCGGGGAGGGGGTCTACTCTTTTATTGCCTCTACGATATTACTCCTGCTTATCCTCCACGCCGGGATTGCCGTTCCGATGAGTACGGTGACTAATATAATAAGGTACACGCACGCGGAGACGAGGAGGAAGTGAGTGCCGAAGCTGTCGAACCAGAGGTCTTTGGGACCATCGGTGACGAGTTCTCCGGTGAAGAGCCCTTTGGAGGCCGCTATCTGGAAATAGATAATGCAGCCGAGGACGACGCTGACCGACGTGAGCAGCCAAGCTTCGCGCAGGAAACCGAGGAACACGCTGCGCCGCGTGGCGCCGAAGGCACGCCGCACGCCAGCCTCCTCGCGTCGTTGCTGTGTGTACATCAGCAGGGAACCGAAGACACCAAAGGCCAGGTTCACGGCGAAGAAGGCAGCTATGAGCAAGTTGCGGCGGTTATGACCGTTCACGCCGATACGCTCCGTCCGTTGCTCCAGAGCTTGCTGGCCTGGCTGCATCTGGCGTATATAGAGGTGTTCCGTCACCAAGCCACGCATCAGTTCCTCTCCACGCTCCTCGATGAAGCGGGTGGCATTCACGCCATCGCGCAGCCGAAGAATGATTGGCGGCGTTGTCGTTCCTTCGGTGGTGCATCGGAACACCATGGAGCGGTCGCGGTCGAAAGCGTTGGCACGCACGTCCTCCACCACGGCACGGATGCGATAGGGTTGCCAGTGCTGCTGCTGTCCGTCGTCCCAATCCCAGAAGTAGCTCTGCACCTGTCGGCCGGCCACGTCTGTAGTGCCGAAGAGCGCGGTGGCAAAGGAACGGGTGACGATGATGTCCCGGTCGTACTCGCAGCCCTGCGACAGCTCGCTTGTGGGCACGCCGGGCGTGATGGACTGAATGCCGAATATCTCGAACAGCGAAGAACCCGGCCGGAACGAGTAATGGAAGGCGGTGAGTGTGTCGCCATCGACGCAATACTCGCGTGCTACTGTTGGAGTGTAGAACACGGGAGCCACCCCGTCGGCGACGTATGCCCTCTCCACTCCCTCACATTCCTTCACCTTTTCCAGGAGGTGGCGTATTTCGTCGTCGTAGGAATAGATTTGATGGTCCGACTCCTGCTGGCGATGGCTGCTGGCGATTTGTAGCTGCACCACCTTCTCGGCATCGTAGCCCAGAGGCATGTGTGTGATGAAAGCGTTCACGATAACAGGGTCGAACGTCCACCAGCAAACCACCGTCACGAGCGTGAGTTCGGCCGCCAGCCACACCTTCGAGCGCCATCCGCCACCTTCGCCCTGCTCCTCTTTCATCATGCCTTTCACAATGGGTTGTCTCAGGCTGAGCCAGGCTGGCAGCGCCGCTGCCAGCAGGTTCAGCAGCACGCATACGAGCAATGCCGTGAGGAAGATGGCGGGAGCAAAGAGCATCTCGCCTTTCAGCACAGGCACCGTAGCGTAGATGCCATTGCGGGTGGCGAAGAGATCAAAGACCCAGTCGCGCCAAGCGTAGATGGCCATCCAGGCCAGAAAGAGTCCTACGGCACCGCCGATGAGCGTCAGCCGCAGATTCTCCTTGATGACCAGACTGAGCAGCGTGCGCCGCTTGGCACCGAAGGCCTTGCGGACGGACATCTCCGGCAGGCGGCGTTGCATCCGGGCGGCCACCATGCCGCTGAGGTTCAGGCCCGGCACCAACAAAAGCAGCATGATGGAGAGAGCCACGTACCACCAGAGGCTGTGGCTGTTGTCTGCGAGGAATACGGCGGTGAGTCCTTGCCACACGCTGGAATAATGCGATATGACAGAGGATTGAAGATCAATGGGAGTGTCTGTATTGACGCTGTTGTAGCGTGCTTGCACTTCTTTCAGTTCCTCGAAGAAGGCCTCGCGCTTGTCCTCTGCTACGGCAAAGCTAACAGCGAAAGGGACGTTCTCATAGGTGAAGGCAACCCCATTCACCACGAATACGCCCTCGGCCATGTACGGCAGGTAGATGTCGGCACAGCAGTTCTCTGTCAGCACCGATGGCGTCTCCACGATTCCACAGATGCGGTATTCCCGGTTGTTGAGCACGAGCGTTCCCCCCTGTTCCAATCCTTGTTGCCTGGCCAAGTCCTCGGTGACGACCGCCACGCAGCGGCGGCTGTCCATATCGTCCTCCGTGAACGGCGCCCCGCTTACGAAGCGAAACTGATAGAAGCGGAAGAAGGCGGGGTCGGTGACGATGGCGTTCACGCGGCGGTCGCGCAGGCCATCGCGTTGACGAATGTAGTAGTTTTCCGGGTTATAGAGCTTCGCCACCGCCGTCGCGCAGTCCGGAGCCTGCATCGATGTGGTAAGTTCGTGCTGAAGCCAGTGCCCTATTATCGTCACTTCGTTCTTATTCTGAAGTGAGGCAGCAAAGTTCATCGTGTACGTCCGGCTGCGGTTCACCTCCGGCGCGATGTCGGCCACCTTCACGTAGTAGATCTCGGCAATGATCATCGTGAATGCGATGGCGATAGCGGTGCCGAGGATGTATATGGTGGAGAAAAGCTTATTATTCATCTTTCAAAGCCTCGTTGATATTCGTTCTTGTAATCCTCCACGCCGGAATAGCCGTTCCGATGAGGACGGTCAGTAATATAATAAGGTACACGCACGCGGAGATGACGAGGAAATGGGACCAGAAGTGATTGACCCAGGTGAGGTCCGTGGACGGATAGTAGATGTAGTGGAGATACATCGTGTCGAAATAGACGGTGCCATCGACATCGGTCTGCAGGCCGCTGTAGGCATAGTTTAGGAAGATGATGCAACCGATGACGACGGCGACGGTGGCCAGCAACGCTCCCTTCGCGAGGAAACTGCCGAAGAGGCGCCTACGCGTGGCACCGAAGGCACGGCGCACGCCACACTCTTCGGTGCGGCGCTTGGCATGCAGCCACACCGTGCCGACCACGGCCAGGATGAGGTTCAGCAGGAAGAACAAGGCCAGTGCCAGGCTGCGGTTCACCTCCTGCGGACGACCTTCGTCGAGTTCCGTCTGCTGCAGGTGCTCCCTGAAGGTCATCAGGCGGTTGATGCGGCAGAAGTCGGTCTTGCCGTTGGCGGTGAACTCACGACCGTGCTCTTCGATGAAGCGGCGAGGGTTCACGCCGTCCTTCAGGCGAACGATGATGTTCACACGCGTGGACTCAAGATGGCTGGGCATGAGGAGGAGCGAGCGCAGAGAGGTGGCAACGCCCATGCGCACATCCTCCACGACACCTGCCACGGTCATGTCGCACGGCTCGTTGCTGTAGAGGATCTGGAAGTGACGGCCTGTGACATCCGTCGCGCCGAAAAGCCCGATGGCAGCACTACGTGTCAGTACTGCCTGCCGCGACATATCCTTCAACTTTGACAGTTCCTCTGCCGACGGCGAACCTGGCAGCGGACGAATCCCATAAGTCTCGAAAAAGTGGGAATCTGGGATGAAGTTGACGTTAACCAAGTACGTCGTGTCCCGCTCGAAGAGGACTTGATTATAGCTGGGATTGCTATTGCCAATGGACGAGAACCAGTTGTCGTAGGCGTAGATGCTCTTCACGCCCTCCGTCACCTCCAGCTGGCGCATCAACTGCACCCGCCGCTCTTCCGTAGCTTTGTAAGGGTCACCAACGTACTCACCATACGCTCCCACCGACGCTTCGGCATAGAGCAGACGGTCGGTGTCGTAGCCCATAGGCAGGTAGCGGTAGTAGAGGTTGACGATGGCGGGGTCAAGGACGACACAGGCAACGATGGTGATGATGACCAACTCTAAAAAAAGAACGGACCTTCCCCCGATAGACCTACCAGTAGTAGACCCACCCCCCGCCCTCCCTGTGAGGGAGGGAGTGGTTTGTTCTGCTTGTGAAGTAAAATGCCCCCGTTGTTCGAGCGGACGGGATGTATCCTTTTGCATAATAAATCAGTTATAATTATCTAATGTTATCAATTCTTGAAAAGTAACCACTCCCTCCCTTACAGGGAGGGCGGGGGTGGGTCTTCTATTGCTTTTGATTTAAGTCTTCCACAATCGGTTTCCGCAGACTCCACCACGCCGGCACGACCGCTGCAAGCAGGTTCAGGACGAGGATGGCGAGGAAAGCAGCGAGGAAGAGGAGGGGCGAGAAGAGCATCTCGCCCGAGACGAGGGGCGCCGAGCCGAGCGTCGTGTGGTCGAAGAACATGCCGAGGATCTCGGTGCGGAAGGCGTAGATGGCCAACCAGGCGAGGATGAGACCGATAATGCCGCCGATGGAAGTCATCACGAGGTTCTCGTTCACCACCTGCCGCAGCAGCGTGGAGCGGCGGGCACCGAAGGTCTTGCGCACGGCCATCTCCGGCGCACGCCGCTCCATGCGCCCCGCCACGATGGCACACAGGTTCAGCGCAGGCACGAACAACAACACGAAGAGCAGACCGGCGTAGTGCTTGATGAGCTGCCAGTTGGAGATCTCATCCAGTACATCGCCGTTCTCTGCACGCAGCACGTGCATGGCGTGCGACTCCAGTTTGCTGGTCAGCTCCACGTGCGTCTTCACGCCCTCACCGAAGCTGAGGACACCGCCCATAAACTCATACTGATTGAGCGATAAGCGTGCCGCCACCTCGTCCAACTCCTGCTTAAGCGCCTGCAGGTGTTCGGTATCCTTCACCGTAGCCACGATGGCAAACTGTCCCACATAGGGTGAACTGCCTATCCGCTCGTCCCAGAGCGTGTAGGGGACGATGAGGTCGGCATGGCTGTCGGGCGTCAGCTGGCTGGCACCGCGGATGACGCCCACCACGCGCAAGCCACTTCCGTCCTCCATGGCCACCAGCTGTCCCAGAGCATCCGCGTCCCGTCCATACAACCTCTCAGCAAAGGCGTCGCTGATGACGCATACCGTCTCGCGGGCCTCCACCTCCTTCGCCGTGAACGGGCGTCCGGCAAGGAACTCATATTCATAGATATGGAAGAAGTCGGCGTTAGTGCGGTTCGTGATGGCTTCGAGGTATTCGTCATTGCCTTTGTGCACGAACTGACGGGCGCGCTGACTCACCTCGCCCGTACCGCAGGCCAACAGCGTCGGCGCACAGTGCTCGATGTTCGGACTCTGCTGGAACCACTCCTCGAAGGCCTTCTGTCCGAAGCCCATCTGCCCCCGTCCGTTGTTGTCGGCCACCACGCGGATGCCCTCGAAATAGACCGTTCGTGCGCGGTTCACCTCGGGGTAGATGGGAGCGAGCTTGATGTAATAGACCACCGCCATCACCATCGTGAAGGCGAGGGCCATGGCCGTGCCGGCGATGTAGATGAGAGTGAAGAGTGAAGACTCTCCCCCCGCCCTCCCTACTAGGGAGGGAGCGGAATGTATTTGACTGGATGTGTTCATTTTCATTTATATTGTCATCTTATACATCTATCATAGTTACAAAAAGTGTGCCAAACATCTAACGTGCTGAATATGAGTAATGGCCATAACAACAACTGTCCATTTCCGGACACGTGAAGTGTTCGGAAATGGACAGTCGGGCGTTTATTTTACTTAGGTTAGCTGATCGCCTTGAACAGTTCGTCGAGGGCGCGGTCGGGGTCGCGGAAGTCTTCGAGTAGTTGAACGAAGCGCGAGCCGATGATTGCTCCAGCTGCAGCTGCTTGGGCAGTCTCGAGCGTTTGGCGGTTGCTGATGCCGAAACCTATCATGCGTGGATTGCGCAGGTTCATGGCATTGATGCGGCGGAAATAGGCTTGACGTTGCTCATCGAAGGATTGTTGTGCTCCCGTAGTGGCAGCAGAGCTGACCATATAGATGAAGCCATTGGTGTTATGGTCGATGAGGTGTATGCGTTCGTCGCTCGTCTCGGGTGTTATGAGCATGATGACGTGGAGGCCGTAGCGCTCGGCCACGGGACGTACGTCGCGCAGATAGTCGTCGAAAGGAAGGTCGGGGATTATCATTCCGGCCACTCCGGCTTCGACACATGACTGACAGAAGTTTTCTATGCCATAATGCAGGATTGGGTTGAGGTAGCCCATGAGTATGAGCGGTATGTTCACCTTAGAGCGTATGGCGGTGAGCTGATCGAAGAGGGTGCGGAGCGTCATCCCATTGCGCAGGGCGTGGGTGGCCGCGTTCTGGATTACGGGCCCGTCGGCGAGCGGGTCGCTGAAGGGAATGCCTACTTCTACGAAGTCGATGCCATGGCGCTGCATCGCGAGGATGACGTCGGCCGTGCTGTCGAGCGTCGGCGTGCCGGCGCAGAAATAGAGGCTCAGCAGCTTGCGCTCGCCTCGTTCTAAGAAGACTTTGTCGAGGATGTTGGTATTCATGAAGGGAGGTGACTTATAGATGATTGGACCACTGTTCTTTGATCTTTCGGATGAAGGCGTTGAGTGAGTTTATGTCCTTTATTGCCGGCGCCGATTCGAAGCGCGAGTTGAGGTCGAGGCCGATGCAGCGCGGATGGATGAAACGGCGGAGGCGGTCGGCATCGTCAGGACCTATGCCACCGCTGAGTAGGAAGGGACGGGGTAGGTCGTAGGCGCTGAGGATATCCCAGTCGAACTGCTGTCCGGAGCCTCCGGGAAGGGTGGTGCGTGTGTCGAAGAGGAAGGTATCAACGACGTCGGCGTAGTCGGTCGCTGTTGCGAGGTCTGCCGCCGAGGCAACGGAAATGGCCTTTATGATGAGTGGTGGCGAGCCGTCCCGAGTTGTAGCAAGCTGTTCGCGCAGCTGACAGGCAAAGGCCGGCGTTTCGTGACCGTGGAGCTGTACAGCGTCAAGGCCAAAGAGTTTTGTGCGACTGACAATTTCTTCTATGGGGGCATCAACGAAGACGCCGACGCGCCGTGCCCTCGTAGGCAGATAAGCAGGGGGAGCAGCGACGTAGCGCGACGACTGTGGCCAAAAGATAAAGCCAATGTAGTCGACGCCCAATGCATCCACGGCCCGTATGTTTTCGGGCTCGCGCATGCCGCATACTTTTATCAGTTCATAATTCATTTCTGATTGCTCTGATTTTTCGGATTTATCGGATTACTCTGAATACTCGGATTACTCTGAATACTCGGAATATTCTGATTACTCTGATTATTCTGATTACTCCGATTCCTTTATTGAATCCCAGCGATGAATTGTGCGAGGGTGTGGCCTGGGTCGGGTGTGCGCATGAATGTTTCGCCTATGAGGAATCCCTGGAAGCCGGCCTGACGCAGAAGCCGAACGGTCTGTGGGTCGCTGATGCCGCTCTCGCTGACCTTTACGATGTCTGCGGGCAGTCGCTCTGCAAGACGGAACGAAGTTTCCACATCGGTGACGAAAGAGCCGAGGTGGCGGTTGTTGATGCCGAGGAGGTCGGGCTGGAGTTGGGCGTAGTCGATCTCGTTCTCGCCGTGAATCTCGAGCAGCACTTCGAGTCCGAGGGTGTGGGCCGTGGTGATGAACGTTTGTGCCTGTGCCTTTGTGAGGCAGGCTGCGATGAGCAGCACTGCCGATGCTCCGCAGAGGGCGGCATCGAAGAGTTGTAGCTTGTCGATGATGAATTCTTTATAGAGTATTGGCCGCGTGACTCCGGCTCGCCGTGCCTGTCGGATGAACTGTGCGCTGCCGCCGAAATATTGCTCATCTACGAGAATGCTGATGGCTGCGGCACCGTTCTGCTCGTAGCTCAGCGGAATGATGTTGGCTCGTCCGTCTTCTTTTATCCAGCCTTTCGAGGGCGAGCGGCGCTTGAATTCAGCTATGATACCGGTCTGGGAGTCGAGCAGTGCCTGGCGCAGTGACGCCTTCGGAGCCCTCAGTTGCTCCATCTCGCGACGCTTGTCTGCGATTATTTTTTCAAGGATGTCTGCCATTTTTCTATATGAAAAGTGAACAATGAAAAGTGAACAATAAACAGCGAGCACAATGTTCAACGTTTAATCTTCAATTTTCAATTTTCAATCTTCAAGAGTTCAGTTCTACGAATTTGCGGAAAGTGCGTAGTGCTGCTCCGCTGTCAATTGACTCGCGTGCCACGGCTATGCATTCGTCTATGCTGCGTTGCCCGTGCTCCAGCACCTGAATGCCGAAGGCAGCGTTGGCCAGGACGATGTTTTTCTGGGCAGGCAGAGCTCGGTTCTCTAGCACGGCATCGAAGATATCCTTGGCCTCAGCCTCCGAGGCTCCGGCCACGAGTTCCTCGGGCTGGGCAGGCTGGAATCCGAGGTCGGCGGGCTCGAATATACGTTCGTAGGCGTTGGTGGTCACCTTGAACGGTCCGGTGAGCGATATCTCATCGTAGCCGTCGATGCTGTTGACTATGCCGTAGTCGATGCCCAGACGCTGATAGACTTGATGGTAGAGTCGCATCTGGTCGAGATTGGCCACGCCGAGCAGCTGACACTGGGGCTGGCTGGGGTTGACGAGCGGTCCGAGCAGGTTGAAGATCGTGGGGAATTGTAGCGCCTTGCGTATGGGTCCTACGAATTTCATAGCCCGTGCAAAGAGCTGTGCGTGGAGATAAACGATGCCGGCTTCGTCGAGGCAGCGGTTGAGGCGGTCGATGTCGTCGGTGAAGCGCACGCCGTGCTGCGCTATGACGTTTGATGCTCCCGATGTTGATGTGGCGGCGTAGTTGCCATGCTTAGCCACCTTATATCCCGCTCCTGCTATGACGAAGCAGCTGGTGGTGGAGATATTGAAGGTGTTCTTGCGGTCGCCGCCAGTGCCTACGACGTCGATATAGCGGTCGCACTGCAGGGGCACGGGCACGCCCGTCTCGAGAATGCCGTCGCGGAAGCCCAGCAGCTCGTCGACGGTGACGCCTCGCATCTGCAGCGCGGTGAGCAAGGCCGTGACCTGCTCGGTGGGGTATTCGCTCTGAGTGATACCAACGAGAATGCGTCGCATCTCCTCGCGCGTGAGTTCCTCGTGGTTGAGGAGTTTGGTGAGTATCTCTTTCATAGGGATAGGAAGTTTTTAATTATTGTAGCTCCGTCGGGCGTGAGCACGCTTTCGGGGTGAAACTGTATGCCGTGGACGTTGAGTTGACGATGGCGCAGGGCCATGATCTGCCCTTCGGGACTGACGGCGGTCATCTCGAGGCATGCGGGCAGACCCTCGTTGGCCACCACCCACGAGTGGTAGCGCCCGATGGTGATGTCTGCGGGCAGGCCCTCGAAGATGGGGTCGGGGGCAGTGATGTGGCAAGGCGTTGCCACGCCGTGAAACACGTCGCTCAGGTTCTCGAGCCGTGCGCCGAAGGCTTCGCCTATGGCTTGATGGCCGAGGCATACGCCGAGGATAGGCTTCTCGGCGGCGTAGCGCCGGATGACGTCGAGCAGCAGTCCGGCTTCGCAAGGTATGCCTGGGCCGGGGCTTAGAATTATCTTGTCGAAGGGCGCGAGGTCGTCGAGCTCAAACTTGTCGTTGCGCACAACGGTGACCTCAGCGCCAAGCTCTTTCACCAGATGACTCAGGTTGAAGGTGAACGAGTCGTAGTTGTCGATAATAACGATTTTTACTTTGAACATTGAACTTTGAACATTGAACTTTGAACATTGAACATTGAACATTGAACATTGAACATTGAACGTTGAACATTGAACATTGAACATTGAACATTGAACATTGAACTTTGGGCTCGCTGCTTATGT
>JAFRNY010000057.1 GCA_017429945.1 Bacteroidaceae bacterium | reverse complement strand
TTCAAAGTTCAAAGTTTTGAGTTACGGCCTTCGGCCATTTTCCCTTGCAAAGGTATAAATAAAAGCGGTAGCGCGAAAAAGAAAAGAGAAAAAAGAAGGACCGTTCGGCAAGAAAAGCCCTCACGATGTACGTTTTAGCTTGAAGTTTTCCTTTTCTGACTGAAAATTATTCTTCCGCTGACGCCAAAGCGCCTACCTTTGCGATGTAAAAACAAAATAATCGTATGAAAAGAACCATTCTATCGCTTCTTTTGCTTGCCGGCGCTGCAGCGCAGGCACAGACCGTCTACAAGAATCCCGTCATCGACCGCAGTCTGCCTGACCCCACCGTCATGCGAGTGGGCAAGACCTTCTACCTCTACTCCACCGAGGACATTCGCAACGTGCCAATCTATATGTCGAACGACCTGGTGAAGTGGCGCTTCGTGGGCACCTGTTTCACCGAAAACACTCGGCCGAAGATGGTGCCGGGCGGCGGCATCTGGGCTCCTGACATCAACAAGATTGGCGACCAGTTTGTGCTCTACTACTCCAAGAGCACGTGGGGCGGCGAATGGGAATGCGGCATCGGCGTGGCCACGGCGCGCTCGCCCCGTGGACCGTTTACCGACCGCGGCAAGCTCTTCATCAGCAGCGAGATTGATGTGCAGAACAGTATCGACCCCTTCTATTTCGAGGAGGACGACGGGCGCAAGTACCTCTTTTGGGGCAGCTTCCGCGGCATCTACGGCATAGAACTTTCGGACGACGGCCTGAGCGTGAAGCCCGGAGCCGAGAAGGTGCGCATAGCAGGCACCTACACCGAGGCCACCATGATTCACAAGCACAACGGCTACTACTATCTCATAGGCTCGGCAGGCAGCTGCTGTGAAGGCCTCAATAGTACCTACCGACTCGTCGTGGCCCGCTCCACAAACCTCTTCGGTCCTTATGTCGATAAGGCTGGGCAGAAGGCGCTCGATAACCATTTCGTTCAGCTGCTCAACAAGAGCACGCGCGTGGTGGGCCCCGGTCACTGCTCTGAAATCGTGCAGGACGATGCCGGGCAGGACTGGATCTTGTACCACGGCTTCGAGGCAAGCGACCCCGATGGCGGACGTAAGGTTTATATGGACCGCATAAACTGGGTCGGCGATTGGCCTGCAATACGTAACCGCATACCATCGGCTGAGGCCGAAGTGCCGGTAATTAACGCAGCCGACGACGTCGACGAACTGCCTGCAGAGGCCGAAGGCTTCAGTGTGAAGCCCCGCTCGGTGCGCGACACCTTCTTCATACGCTCTACCAGCGACCATTCTGTCTTCCGCTGGAAGCTGGTGGACCTGCAGGGCAAGGTGATGAAGCAGGGCAAGGCGCAGCGCGAGGCCAGCGTCGGCGTCGGCGATGTGCCCGAGGGAATGTATGTCGTCAATGTGAAGAGCAAAAAAGGTCACACGAGCCAGAAAATCCTGCGCATTCCCTGATAATGAAAAGAAATTTTCGTTAAATGAAGAAGAATTATTGTTCGCACGTACATTAATGATTTATCTTTGCACCGTCAACGTTTGATTAACGACGTCACAAAATAAACATTTACTCACTAATAACAACTAACCATTATGAAGAAACTTTTACTTATCGCTATGGCTCTCATGGGCACAACGACCATGAGCGCACAGCTCACCGAGTCGCCCTGGACAAGCGTCGCCTCGGAACCGGCTGAAGGAACCTTCTACCTCTACAATGTAGAGAGTGGAATGTGGTTGCAGAACAACCGTCGCTGGCGTGATGCCTGGACGACCTATGCTCAGCTGGGCCCTCACGGCCTGGATTTCATCCTCACGAAGAACGAGGAAGGTCAGATCAAGATTGACCCCCGCTTCGGTCATAACCACAGCATCAATGGTGGCGATGCCGCTTATGGTTATCTCGACACCGACCAGCCCGAAACATGGTGGGACGTTGTGGCCGAAGGTATTGGCTATAACATCACGGCCAATAATATGAGCCACTGTCTCTACGTCTCAAAGGGGGTGCTGGAGAACGTTGTCGACAACGACTGGGTTATCGACGACCTCGGCGACGGCGCCACTTGGCAGTTCGTGTCGAAGGAAGCCCGTATGGCAGACCTTGAGAAGGCTACCAAGGATAATCCTAAGGATGCCACATGGCTCATCCCCGGTTGGGACTTCGCCAACGCCGACGAGCGTAATGCCGCCTGGCAAAATGAGATCACAGAGTCGGGCTCCGGCGTGGCCTTCAACCAAGGTTGGTGGAGCAACCGCGCTGCTGAAGTATGGAGCAAAGGTCATGGCGAATATTATCAGGTCATCACGGGTCTGCCTAATGGCACCTATGGCCTGACCGTTCAGGGCTACTATCGTGACGGCAGCACTGGCGGTGTTTATGACAAGTACGTCAGCGGCACCGAGGAAATCCGCGCATGGTATTTTGCCAACGATGCTTCGGCTCCCTTTATGTCGATCTGCAACAATGGCGTTACCGAGGCAATCCCCGATGTCTATGATCTAACGTCAGGCTTCTTCGGCCCCGGTGACGGCGGTTCTGCTCTGCCACGAGCTTCCAATGGCTTCTACCTCGGCTACTACAAGAATCCTGAGCTGAAGGTCGTCGTTTCCGACGGCACTCTCCGCATAGGCGTTCGCAAGGATTCTGACACGGGCGACGACTGGCTCGTATTCGACAACTTCGAACTGACCTACTACGGCTCTGGCATCGACCTCCCAGAGGTGCTGGCCAACCTGCAGAAGACCATCGACGAGGCTAACGCCTACGATGGCACCGTACTGCCCACCCTCGATGCTGCCAAGACAGCAGGCCAGGCTGCTCTCAGCTCCACAGACGCAACGGCTATCGCACAGGCTACCACCAACCTCCAGCAGGCTCTTGCCGCCACGAAGGCCATGAACAGCGCCCTCGCCGGTGCTGAGGCTGTGGCTGGTGGCGAATGGATGCCCAACTTCTTCACCTCGGCTCTCGCTGAGGCTCAGACAGCCAAGGACGCTGCCGACGCCGCTGCCGTGAGCGCTGCCGCTCAGGCTCTCGTCAATGCCACCAACGATGCCAACGGCGCCATCGATATCCGCAACTTCTACCTCGCCACAGTGCCCCTGGCACGTCAGGACGGCGTAGCTGAGAGCGTCATCAGCGAGACGCAGCCCATCATCGAGGCCAGCGAAAGCCGCAACGCAATGAACGATGCCCTCGAGAAACTCCGCACACAGCGTAAGATTGCTGTGGCCGAGACTCACGAGGATGTCTTCACAGGCAGCGAACCCGCCGACGGCGACTTCTATATCTATAATGTAGGCCTGAAGCGCTTCCTCTGCGGAGGTGGCTCGTGGGGCGCACACGCTTACGTAGGCTTCCCCGGCGTCGAGGTGACCCTCATCGAGGATATGGCACAGCCCGAAGGTGGCGAGCCTTATGCAGGCTTCCAGATCGACACTCACCTCAACAACGGCGGTGAGAGCGAATTCCTCAACTACGGCGGCTATATGGACACCGGTGCACGTGACCTCTGGGCATTCCTGCCCGTAGAAGGCAAGGCTGGAGTCTATAACATCGCACGTGCCAACGGCGAGTCCAACGCTGAAGGTCAGCGCATGCTCCTCGGCTACCGCGACGGCACCTATGGCAACATCGACACCGATATGTACGGTGAGAGCAACCCCAACAACCAGTGGAAACTCGTGTCGAGGGCCGAGCGCGACGCTCTGTTGAAGACCGCCACCAAGGACGCTCCTCAGGATGCCACCTACAAGATTAAGAGCCCGGGCTTCAACCAGCGTGAGGACATCAGCGCATGGACGTGGACCAACTCCGAAGGCGGCAACGTGGCTATCGTAGGCCGTGGCTCAGACACCTGGGAATTCCCGTTCGAGAGCTGGAACACTACGTCGCTCGACCTCAACCAGGTCGTAGCTGAGCTCGAGCCCGGATGGTACGTCCTCGGCGTACAGGGCTACTATCGCGATGGCGGCCACGAAGATCAGATACTCCACGTCACCGACGGCGACGAACTCGCACGCCACGCCATGCTCAATGCCGACTTCGAGCAAGTGCCGCTTGTCAACATCACATCTGAGATCAACAAGGCTCCCGGCTACGGCAGCCGAGATCGCGCCCGCCACGACTACGGCGAGGAACTGCCCGAGGAAGAGCGCTGGGGTGAATGGCAGTACATCGGTGAGTTCCCGAAGTGGATCTCCGAGGCCAACAACTACTTCCAGCTCGGCCTCTACAAGAACGAACTGCTCGTAGAAGTAGGCACCAGCGGCGACCTCTTCATCGGCGTATCCAAAGACTTTGAGAATCCCAGCGACTGGATCGTAGTCGACAACTTCCGCCTGAAGTACTACGGCACTGAGGAGCCCGACATCGACGCCGTTGAAGCCGTGCGCGACGAAGTGGCCAAGCAGAAGAGCGCCGACAGCTACATCTACACCCTCGCCGGCCAGCGCGTAGGCAAGACCACACGCGGCATCTACGTCAAGGGCGGCAAGAAGGTCGTTGTGAAGTAAGCAGTTAGTTATATCATAAATGCCATCATTGGAGGGCGTGCCGCGCGACGCGGCGCGCCCTCTTTCTGCGTCTTCATTCCGCACAAATTGTTCAAACAAAAGCCAAAAACTTTTCAATCTTTAGCTTTGCCCAGACATTTTCGCATGTTTAACATAAGCTTTTTTGCCGACTCGTCAGAAAAAGCTACTTTTGCAGCGCTGAAGAAGTCATTGCAGCCTCAGCCACTAACAACCGACACGATGAAAAAGTTTCGCCACATAATCCTCGCTATCAGCCTGCTCCTCGCAGCCGCTCCCACGGCGGCTGCCACACGCTGGGTCGACGTCACCTCCACTTACTTCAACAACCCCTCGTTCCAGACCGGCGACCGTAGCGACTGGACCTTCGAGGGCGAGGCCAGCTCATTCGCCCTCATACGCGTAGGCTGCATTGAGATGTGGCAAGGTTGGATGCATATGTCGCGCGAACTCGAGCTGCCCAATGGCCGCTACCGCTTCAGCCTGCAGGCGCTCTACCGCTTCCGGCGCCACCAGTGGGCCTACGAGCAGTGGGTCGAAGGCACCGATGAGCATACGGCCTTCTTCTACGCCAACGACGAGGAGCGCGAGGTGCCAAGCGAGTACACCTTTGCCTTCACCTCCGATCCGGGAGGCGCCACCTATCACCCCGACGACGACCATTGGTACTGCAACTCAATGGAAACGGCCGAGATGGCTTTCAATGAGGGAGCCTTCAAGTGCGAGGTCGAGGTGGAGGTCACCGACGGCCGCCTACGCCTGGGCGTGTACAACGACAGCGAACTGACGCACACCGACAACTGGCTCGTCGTCGACAACGTGAAGCTGGAACAGCTTACCGACTACAACGAGCCCTCTGCCGGCGAGCTCTGCATCAACGAAATCGTGGCCGCCAACGTCGACCTCCAGTTCAGTCCCGCCTACAACTTCGACAGTTGGATAGAGCTCTATAACCCCACCGACAAAGTGCTGACCCTCACCGGCTGCGTCCTCGCCGACCATGCCGGCCACCGCTGGCAGATGCCTGCCGGCGTAGGAACCATAGCACCCCACGGCTTCAAGCAACTGTGGATGGGCAGCAACGACATCTGTTCATGGCAGGCGCCTTTCAGCCTCGACTGCGAAGGCGGCACCATCAGCATCGAGAGCCCCGCGGGCGAGGTGCTCTGCACGCAAGGTTATCCCGAGGCTATCAGCCGTACGGCCTATGCCCGCACGACCGACGGCGCCGACGCCTGGAGCTGGACAGCCACGCCCACGCCTGCCGCCTCCAACGCCACGGCCATCTTTGCCGCCGTGCGTACCGAAGCCCCCGTAGTGCGCCCCGACGGCCAGTTCTTCGATGCCAACCTCCGCGTTCTAGTCCACATCCCGCAGGGCGCTACGCTGCGCTACACCACCGACGGCACCACGCCTACGCTCGACAACGGACAGACGTCGGTCAACGGCATCTTCAACATCAGCCAGACCACCAGTTTCCGCTTCCGCTGCTTCGCCGACGATCAGCTGCCCAGCGCCGTAGTCACGCGCACGTATATAAAAAAGGACCACGACCACACGCTCCCCGTCATCGCCGTTTCGACGGCCGACGACTATCTCTACGATGACATGGTAGGCGTTTACACCCGCGGCACCAACGGTCGAACAGGCAACGGACAGTCGACGCCCGCCAACTGGAATATGAATTGGAACCGCCCCGTCAACTTCCAGCTCATACTGCCCCAGACTAACACCATGGCCCTCAACCAGGACGTGGACTTCGCCATCTCAGGAGGCTGGACGCGCTCGAACTGGCCCAAGTCGTTCAAGCTCAAGGCCGACCGCGTCTATGAGGGGCAGAACACTATGCCCTACGCCTTCTTCGCCGCAAAGCCCTACATTCGCAACAAGACCGTGCAAGTGCGCTACGGCGGCAACGACAGCGGCTGCCGCATCAAGGACGCCGCACTCCACGAGATCATTCAGCGCTCGGGCATCGACCTCGACGTGATGTCCTATCAGCCTGCCGTGCACTACATCAACGGCGAGTATCGAGGACTCATAAACATACGCGAGCCCAACAACAAGGACTTCGCCTATGCCAACTGGGCCATCACCAAGGACGAGATAGAAATCTACGAGCAGAGCCCCGACTCCGGAGCCTTCATGATGGTGGGCCGCCCCGATGCCCTCCTACACCTCTACGACCTCTCGGCCACAGCCGCACAGCCCGACACCTATGCCGAGATCTGCGAGCTCGTAGATATAGATGAATTCATAAATTACATGGCAGCCGAGCTTTACCTCGGCTCGTGGGACTGGCCCGACAACAACCTCAAGGCCTATCGCCTGGCCGACGGCGGCCGCTTCCGCATCACCTTCTTCGACCTCGACGCCGCCTTCGGCACCGACGGGCGCACCACCGACGAGGAGGGCGAGATTCAGATCAACGGCAACGCCTTCCGTTGGGTCGATGGCATGCAGTGGCACCGCTACGATTATATATATGATACAAGTGAGCGGCGCTACGGCGAGATAAAATTCTGTACTTTCTTCCTCAACTTGCTTGAGAACGACGACTTCCGCCGACGCTTCATCGACACGTTCTGCACTATGGGCAGTGTGTTCGAGCCCACGCGTGCGGCCGAGATATGTGACGAGCTGGGCGACCGCGTGCGCCAGACCATGGCGTGGGAAGGAGCCAGCCCCGACGGCTCGCTCAACGAGGTGCGCGAGAAGCTGAAAGGCCGTGCCGCCAAGTTCGTCAAGCAGATGAAGGAGTATGAGCGCTTCCGCCTCAGTGGTGCCACTGAGCAGCAAGTGACGCTCACCATTGAGCCCGCCGAAGCCGGAGATATTTATATCAACGACGTGCGCGTGCCCTACGGCGAGTACGACGGCGCACTCTTCCCGCCCGTAGCACTGCGTGCCGAGGCGCGCGGAGGCTACCGCTTCATGGGATGGCGCTATGCCGACAACACCTCGCGCTACATCACCGGTGATGCCACCTTGGACCTCCCTGCGGGCAACGGCCTCAAGCTCGTGGCTGCCTTCCGCAAGATGACCTATGCCGACCGCAAGCACGGTTACCCGGCCGTGCGCATCAACGAGGTCAGCGCCGCCAATGCCATCTTTGCCAACGACAACTACAAGCGCAACGATTGGGTTGAGCTCTACAATACCACCGACCAACCCTTAGACCTAGCAGGCCTCTTCCTGAGCGACGACTCGGCCGCCCCGCACAAATATCAGATCACGGCTGCTAACGAGAACGTCGGCACGACCATCCCCGCCCACGGCTATGCCATCGTCTGGTGCGACAAGGCCGAGGCCGCTACCGCTCTCCACGCACCATTCAAGCTCGATGCCGACGGCGGCTGTGTGAGCATCACCGCAGCCGATGACGCCTGGACCGATGTCCTCTACTATCCGCCCCACAACGGCCGCGAGACCGTGGCCCGCTTCCCCGACGGCACCGACGACGTCTGCGTCACCAATGTTCCAACCATTGCCGCCACCAACCGTCGCACGAGCTATCTCACCATCGTCGATCAGCAGGCGGTGGGCATAGGCGGCGTGGCTGAAGAACCTGTTGCAGACCTCAGCATCAGTCGTGCCGGCGATCTCATCGTGGCATCATCCTCAACGGCTTTGTCGGCTACGCTCCGCCTCTTCGCTGCTGACGGCCGCCTCGTCGGCACCGCGGACCTCCGCTTCAGCGGCGCCCGCGCCACAGCGCCCCTCCCGCCCCTCTCCCACGGCGTCTACGTTGCCCGCGTCACCGACGACCAGGGCCGCACGGCGGTGATGAAGATTAGGAAATGAGGAAATAATCTTGTAAGAGAAAAGATAAAATAGAAGAAGAGAATTATTCATCCACTTCACAGCACAAAAGACTTCTCCCCCTTTGGGTCAAAGCATTAACACAAATGAGAAAGAAACTTCTTGCGGCAGCCCTCTGCTGCCTTGCCACTTTCGCTGCACAGGCTCAATCAGCCTATCAGCCGTCCGACGAGTTCTTTGAACCCTACAAGCAGAACCGCCTGCGCCTGCCATCGGTGCCGCTGCTCACCAACGACCCCTACTTCTCATTCTGGTCGCCATGGGACAAGCTCACCGACGGCACCACACGCCATTGGACTGATATCGAGAAACCTATCGACGGCCTTCTGCGCGTCGACGGTACTGCCTATCGCTTTATGGGAACGGGCCGCGCCAGCCTGCTCAGCGCCATAGCGCCTATGGCCGGCGAAGAGGTTTGGGAAGGGCGCGTCAGCTACGACTATCAGGACAACACCGCCTGGACGCAGCGCACCTTCGACGACAGCTCGTGGGCCACTGAGCAGGCGGCCTGGGGCACCAAGGGCGAGTACCCCAACGTGCGCAACGCATGGACTGCCACCAACTCCGACATCTACGTCCGCCGCACCGTCAGCCTCACCGAGGCCGACCTCCAGAAGGACCTCTGGATTCAGTTCTCGCACGACGACGTCTTCGAACTCTACGTCAACGGCACGCGCGTTGTAGCCACGCCCGAGACATGGCTCCAGGGCGAGACGCACCAGCTCTCCGCCGCCGAGAAGCGACTCCTGCGCGCCGGCGACAACATCATCGCTGCCCACTGTCACAACACCACCGGCGGCGCCTACATCGACTTCGGACTCTTCGAGAACACCTTCGTGGCTGCCGAGGGCGTGAAGACGGCACAGCAGACGAGCGTCAACGTCATGGCCACCTCGACCTACTACACCTTTACCTGCGGCCCCGTGCTCCTCGACCTTGTGTTCACGGCGCCCATGGTAATCACCGACCTCGACCTTATCTCAACGCCCGTCAACTATATCTCCTATCGCGTGCGCTCGACCGATGGAGCCGACCACGACGTGCAGTTCTACCTCGCCACCTCGCCCATACTCACAATCAATGAGCCCTACCAGCCCGTCGATGTGGAGCGCATCAGCGAGCGCGGTGTGGACTACGTAAAGGCTGGTTCCACGGAGCAGAACGTTCTCGGCCGTGCAGGCGACCTCATCACCATCGACTGGGGCTACCTCTATCTGCCCGCCGTCAACGGCGATGCCGTGTTTGCTCCCACAGCCATCACCGAGAACACCTTCGTAACCACCGGAGCACTGCCCGCATGCTCCGAGAAGGTCACAGGCGTCACCCCCGCCAACAGCGTCACCCTCGCCTACTGCCACGACTTCGGCCGCGTCAGCACAGGCGCCAGCTTCATGATGATCGGTTACGACGAGGTCAAGGACATTCGCTACTTCGGCAAGGACTATCCCGGCTATTGGGCGCGCAACGGCAAGACCATCACGCAGGCCTTCGACGACTTCCGCGACAACTACGACGACAACATGCGCCGCGCACGCCAGCAGGACCAGACAATCTACGACGACGCCCTCGCCTCAGGCAATCAGAAGTACGCCGAGCTCCTCTCCGCGTCCTACCGCCAAGTGCTGGCAGCGCACAAGCTCTTCGTGGACGACGAAGGCATCCTCCTCTATTTCTCCAAGGAGAACAACTCCAACGGCTGCGTCAACACCGTTGACCTCACTTACCCCTCGGCACCCCTCTTCCTGATGTATAACACCGAGCTGCAGAAAGCCATGATGAACTCCATCTTCGAGTACAGCAAGAGCGGCCGCTGGCGCAAGCAATTTGCTGCCCACGACCTCGGCACCTACCCGCACGCCAACGGGCAGGTCTACGGAGGTGATATGCCCATCGAGGAGTCGGGCAATATGCTCACCCTCGCCGCCATGATATCCAAGATCGACGGCAACACCGAATGGATCGACCGCTACTGGGGCATCTGCCAGCAGTGGGTGCGTTATCTTGACCGCTACGGGCAGGACCCCGCCGAACAGCTCTGCACCGATGACTTCGCAGGCCACTGGGCGCACAATGCCAACCTCTCCATCAAAGCCATCATGGCCATCGCAGGCTTCGCTGAGATAGCCAAGATGAAAGGCCTTGAGACGGGCTATGAACAGTACCATAAGAGAGCAGCAGAGATGGCCCAAAAGTGGATGACAGACGCCGACGACGGCAATCACTACCGCCTTGCCTTCGACCGCCCCGACACGTGGAGCCAGAAGTACAACCTCGTATGGGACAAGATGTGGGGCCTCAACCTCTTCCCCGGCGTGGCCAACAAGGAGCTCAACTACTACCGCACACGTCAGAACACCTACGGCCTGCCGCTCGACAGCCGCGAGCGTTACTCCAAGAGCGACTGGATTATCTGGACAGCCTCCATGGCCGACAACGTGCGCCTATTCACGTCATTCTCCGACCGCATCTGGTCGTGGGTCAACGAGACCACCGACCGCGTACCACTCTCCGACTGGTATTGGACCGACAGCCGCCACTTCCGCGGTTTCCGCGCACGCAGCGTCATCGGAGGTTTCTGGATGAAAGTGCTTATGGACCGCTACGCTGTCGATCCCGATGGCATCACGGAGCTTAAGACTGACGAATCACGGATGGTAAATAGTAAATCCTTAAATAGTAAATGCTTTGATCTCTCAGGCCGTGCCGTCGATGCCAACCAGCCGGGCCGCGGAATACGTATCATGCGCAGCGCCGACGGCTCCTATCGCAAGGTCATAGTACCATAGACTCACGCAGCCACCACGGCTGGCATTTCTCATAACCCAACCTCGCAAACGTGCATTTTCGTCTAAAAAGAATGCGCGTTTGCGCTTTTTTTGGTCTAATATCGGAGTACATTAAAATATTTTGCCTACATTTGCCGGCGGTAAGAAAACCCTAACAAATATCAGCTTATGCGAGTAATCATCGAACAAAACTACGACGAGCTGTCGCGATGGGCAGCCGAGTATGTCATCAACAAAATCAACGCAGCCGCACCAACGGCGGAGCACCCCTTCGTGCTCGGACTGCCCACAGGCAGTAGCCCGATAGGTATGTATCGCGCGCTCATCGAGGCTAATAAGGCCGGGCGCGTCACCTTCCGCAACGTGCTCACATTCAATATGGACGAGTACGTTGGCTTGCCCGAAAGCCACCCCGAGAGCTACCACAGTTTCATGGCCACCAACTTCTTCGACCACATTGATATCCCGCGTGAGAATATTCACATCCTCAACGGCAACGCCACCGACCTCGTGGCCGAATGTGCCCACTACGAGCAGATGATTGAGGAGGCCGGTGGTATCGACCTCTTCATCGGAGGCATTGGCCCCGACGGTCACATCGCATTCAACGAACCCGGCTCAAGTCTCAACAGCCGCACGCGCCAGAAGACGCTCACCACCGACACACGCGTGGCCAACAGCCGCTTCTTCGGAGGCCGCCCCGAGGACGTGCCCGCAACGGCGCTCACCGTAGGCGTTGGCACCGTCATGGCAGCACGCGAAGTGCTCATCCTCTGCAACGGACACAATAAGGCACGCGCCCTCCAGGCCGCAATCGAAGGGCCCGTCACGCAGTGGTGGACCATCAGTGCCCTCCAGCTCCACCCCCACGGCATCATCGTCTGCGACGAAGCTGCCACGGAGGAAATCAAGCACGGCACATACAAATATTTCAAGGATATAGAGAAAGACAACCTCTAAGCGAGGTCCCACTCTCACACGACCGGTTGCATCTGCCCACGCAACCGGTCGCATAAGCCTATTCAACCGGTCGTATCTCACGATGCGACCGGTTGACTTTTATTGAGCTTGCGGTCGCTACGGGATTTGTCCTTTTTGTGATCTTTGCGCGCCTGCGAAGACGTTGAAGAGAGGATAAATGTGGGCGGGAAGTCATGAGATGAAAACTTTTTGCCCTCTTTTCATCGCGTTACCCCGAAAATAAGTATCTTTGCACAAATTTTAATGCAAACAAATTTAAAACAATGAAAACGACTTTTCGATGGCAGCTTGCCATTATTCTGCTCGTCATTTGCGGAGCATGGATAGTCACCTGCAGTCGCGGCAGCCAGAACAGCCCCGTGATTACCCCCGAAGAGGACGCAAGTCAGTTCGTGACGCTGACCGATGTCGTCCCCGACGCCATTCTCGAAATACGCTATTTCGGAACATACAACTTCGTTGGCTCGCGCATCGACGGCTATGAGGAACCGACGGCGCTGCTGACGCGGCAGGCAGCAGAGGCGCTGAAAGCCGTGAGCGACGATGTTCGCAAGCAGGGCTACCGCCTGAAGATCTATGATGCCTACCGCCCACAATGCGGCGTGGACCATTTCGTGCGCTGGGCGGCCGACATCCCCGACACGCTGATGAAGCCTTATTTCTACCCCGACCTCGACAAGAGCGTGCTCTTCGAGCAGGAGTACATATATGAGAAGAGCGGCCACACGCGAGGCAGCACCGTGGACCTTACGCTCTTTGACATGGCCACAGAGAAGGAGCTCGACATGGGCGGCACCTTCGACTGGTTCGGTCCCGAGAGCCATCCCGACTTCTGCGGCAATCCGGAAACGGGCGAATATACGGGCGACTGCAGCAAGAGTCCCGCCGGACGGAGCATCACGCCCGAGCAGTTTGCGCATCGTATGATTCTGCGGCGAGCCATGCTGAGCCACGGCTTCAAGGCTATGGACACCGAATGGTGGCACTTCACGCTCAAGGACGAACCCTTCCCCGACACTTATTTCAAGTTCCCCGTGAGGCAGCTGAAACAATAAAGAAGATTAGACACAAAAGCCGGCATGACAGCCGGCTTCTGTGTTATATATAGGAATAGAAATGCAGAGGCTTTTTCGCCCTGCAAAAGGAGCAATGGGTCTCTTTCTCAGACCTTGAACTTGAACTTCACCTCTGCCAGCTCCTGGTTGGCCTTTACGATTTTCTGCGCCAACCCTTTCTTATAGTCGCGCATGCGTTCGGCCAGGGCGTCGTCGGTCAGCGCCAGCATCTCGCAGGCCAGCACGGCGGCATTCTGTGCTCCGTTGACGCCTACCGTGGCCACGGGAATGCCTGGAGGCATCTGCACGATGGACAAGAGGGCGTCGAGGCCGTCGAGCATGCCTTTGATGGGTACGCCGATGACGGGCAATGTGGTCTGTGCGGCAATCACGCCAGGCAGGGCGGCGGCCATGCCGGCGGCTGCGATGACGACTTTCAGGCCGCGCCCTTCGGCCTCGCGGGCGAAACGCTCCACCTCGGCCGGTGTGCGATGGGCCGAGAGTGCATTCATCTCAAACGGCACTTCCATGTCGTCTAAGAACTTGGCAGCTTTCTCCATGACGGGCAGGTCGCTGGTACTGCCCATGATTATTGATACAAGAGGGGTCATGTTAGTAAGTGAAAAATGAAAAGTGAAAAGTGAAAAATGAAAAGTTGTGCCGCAAAGGTACGTGTTTTTTGAATATCGCGCGGGAGTGGGGGGATTTATTTAGTTATTCGGCCTCTTTGCCGAGGATTATGTTGACCAGGGCTGTCACGTCGGCAATGGTGATATTGCCGTCGCTGTTGATGTCGGCGCGGCAGGTGAGGCCTGCATCTGCTGCGTTTTCTTTGCCTAGGATAATGTTCACGAGGGCCGTCACGTCTGCGATGGTGACGCTGCCGTCGCGGTTGACGTCGGCGCGGCGATAGGGGCCGTAGTAGCGTAGTACGAAGTTGTCCACAGCGACCCAGTTGGCATCGGTCGAGGCCACTTGCAGACCGAAGGTGAGGTCGCCGCCTGCGTGGTCAGCATCTACGGCGAACTGTTCCGGCGCTCCGTTGGCGGTGTGACAACCGACGCTCTCGCTGCCGAGGCAGAGGCTGACGCCGCCCACGGCAAGTTCAGGTTGATCTTGCCGCACGGCCTCTACGGCGGCCTGCAGGCTATAACGGCCTTGTGGCAGCGTGGCCGTCTGCAAGAGGCTGCGGTCGGCCTGCGCGGCGGAGTTGACCCACCATTCTGCATAAGGCCAGTTGAAGTTGGGGTGCTCGGCGCCATTGTCGTGGTTTAGAGCCCAGTTGCCTGTGAGGTCCCAGCCGCTGGTGCTGTTGTTGTCGAACGTAGGATTCACTATGGGCATGCGCACGGGTTGGCAGGGCGTAGCGAGGGCGTAGTAGTCGTCAGCCGTACCGTCGAAATAGAGGCGCAGGTTGTCGATGGCTACCCAATTGGCGTTGGTGCTTTTCACCGCAAGACCGAATTGAAGTTGTCCGCCGCTGACTTTCACGCGCAGGGCATACCTCTTGGGCACGCCGTTGGCCGTGGCACAGGCCACAGCTTGGTCGCCGGCGTAGAACGTGACGCCCGAGATTACGACGTCGGAGTTGTCCTGCCGCGTGGCTATCACGGACGCCGTCAGTGTGTAGTTGCCGTCGGGCAGTTCGGTGAGCGTCTGGCTAAGCTCGGAGTCGGGCAGAGAGCTGCTGCTCGTCACCCACCGCTCGATGAACGGGAAGTCGATGCGCGAGCCGTCGGCGGTGTTCACGTAAGGCGCCCCGCCGTTAGTGTAGTTCACAACCATGCCGTCGTTGGTCCAGTCCTTGAGGCTGCCGGTGCAGAGGTAAGGCGCCATGGCCGTGGTGATGTCGAAGCCGTAGTCGGGTAGGGGCTCAAAGGCGTCCTCAGCCTTGCGCAGCGCTTCGGCATCGAGGATGAGCCACCTTTGTGCCGTAGCTGCACGTGTGTTGCTGAAAGGTGTGGAGGCCGTGGCCGTAGTGCTGACGGCGCAGAGCGCCTGCGGCGCTGCCTCCTGCGTCGGACGCATGATGTGGTAAGCGTCCAGAGTCAAGTACTTATCGCCATTGCTTATGTCTACATCGACGAACGACAGTTGCAGGCGCAGGTTAGCCTCGGCCGAGGCTGTGGCCGAGGTGCGGAAGCCGTTTGAGCTGTTGGCTGCACTGTAGGTGATATATAGCCCCGTCGCCTCGTTGCGGATGCGGTAGGTCTGTGTCGCGGGGTCGAAGGCGAAGGTCCAGAGGGCTCCGTTGGCGGCTATGAGGGCTTCATCAGCCGTCAGTTGTCGCTGCTGCAGGCGGCCGCCGTTGTCTGTGAGGAACGATGTCAGCTGGCCGAGGGCGACGTCTGAACAAGTGATCACGAAGGGACGGCCGTCGGCCACGTCGAGCGTATAGGCCAGGCCCTGCAGCTTGCCGTCCACGGGAGCCAGACCGTCCTCGACGACGGCCTGCATGAGCAGCGAGTTGCCGTAGTATGAAGCGTCGGAGTGGTTGTCCTCGTGGGCTCCATTGATAGTATATGAGAGGCTCTGCGCCGCGCCGGTAGCCCAGAGGTGAGTGCCGTCGCCGGTGAGGCGCACGTCGTTGCTATTGTCCCAGAACTGGAGGAAGCGCGTGGCCCGCTTGCCATACCACAGCCCTCGCGACGATTCCGAGCGGATATCGCCCGTGTAGGTGCTGTGCGTGCCTACGCCTATGCCGTGGCCCATCTCGTGGAGGAGCGTGCCAGTGGCCTGATAACTCTCTGTGGGCCCTACGCGGATATAGCCGCCGTAGGAGCAGTCGGCCGTGGGCGTTCCAGAGGCATAATGCACGTTGAGGTAGGCGCCGCTGATGCTGGTGAGGTTGCTCCAGAGGGCTGCCACGCTGGCTGCCGACTGGCTTATGCGCGCATTAATCAGCTCGTCGCCCTCGTTGCCATAGCCCCAGTTGACATTGCCTTTGGGCAGGGTGTAAACCGGAATCGTACTGCCATAACCAACGTGGTAGTCAGTAGTCACGGCGTAGGCGCGTATATAGTATAATGTAGCGGGTTGCAGGTTGTCGAGGCAGTAGATACGGCCTCCGTTCTCGAGGTAGCGCGTAGTGCGCGGGTCGGCAACGGTAGGGCTGGTGTTGGCAGTGCTGTAGCAGAAACCTTGCTCGAGAATGGCGGCTGAGGAGTTGACAGTTGAGCGCGCGAAGATGGCTGTGGCGCCGCGGGCGTAGCGGCTGTCGGTGACGACTGCTGGAACGGTGCCCGATGTGGTTGTCCGCACGGCAAAAGTGCTGCGCTCGGCAGCTTGTATGGCTGCCTTGAGGGTTGTGGCGGCAGAACTGATGTTGGCCGCTGTGCCAGTAGCGGTATAGCGCTGGGCTGCAGCTATGGCGCCCTGCAGGTCGGCGAGCACTGAGGCGTCCATGGCCTCGGTCGTCAGCGCTTGCGCTGTGGCAATGAGCGTGGCAAGACCGCTGCGCTGATAGGCCACGTCGGTGCCGACGAGCGTCAGCCGCCAGTTGTCGCAAGCAAGCCAGTTACCCTTGGAGCCTTCGGTGCGCAGGCCTATGGTGACGTCGCCCGTGAGGACGTCGAAGGTGAGGCTGTAGTCGGCTGCCGACGTCACCTCTGTCTGCTGCCAGTCGGCAAAGACGACGGCACCAGTGGCGGGGCTGCTGCTGTCTTGAAGAATGTGTTGTGCGCTCACGGTGAGGGTGTAGCGACCATTCGCCAAGCCCGTCAGCCGTTGGCGAATATAGCTGTCGGGCAGCGTAGAAGTCTTGCTTACCCACCGTTCTACGTAGGCAAAACCTTTCTTGCCCGTGAAATCGTTGTTGGTCTGGAACTGCAGGCCTTGCTGCTGCCAACCGGCATAGCTAAGACCGTCGAAGTCGGGATTGACGATAGCCGACGTGACGTCTGTCTGTGCGAAGGCACAGACATAAACTGCCAACAGTAACAAAAAGGCAGTCAATCTGCGTTTTATAAATACACTCGTCATTCGTCACTCATCATTCGTCACTCGTCATTCATCATTCATCCGTAGCCCCGAGGGGAATCGAACCCCTATCTAAAGTTTAGGAAACTTCTATTCTATCCGTTGAACTACAGGGCCGCACAGAACTCTTTAGGTGAATTCGGCCGCGAAGATAAGTGAAATTCTTGATGCAGCCAAATTTTAGGAGATAATTTTTTCAACCACTAATTACGCTAATTCTCTTGCGAAGCGCTGCGCAGACTTCGAATGCCAGCATAAGCTGAACAACCCCGCCTTGACTCCCCTCTTTTCCCTTCTTGTTTAATCTTCCTCTTTTCTTTTTCCTCTTTTCTTTTCATTTTCCCTTATTCCTTTTTCCCTTTTCATTTTTCTTTGTACCTTTGCGCATCATTTGTTAGGAAAAAGGTAACCGACAGATATGGATTCAAATGTAAAAACCTCTCGCAGCGAGGGCGCAGTCGTTAAAGGCTCTGCTCCGCTTACCGAGCGCCGCTATGCGGTGCCGTTCGTGCTAATTACGTCGTTGTTCTTCCTCTGGGGCTTCGCGCGCGCCATCTTGGATGTCCTCAACAAGCATTTCCAGACCTCGCTGCACATCTCCATTACGCAGTCGTCGCTGGTGCAGGTAACCACTTATCTGGGCTATTTCCTTATGGCCATCCCGGCTGGTCTGCTCATCAATAGGGTGGGGTATAAGCGCGGCGTCATCACGGGCCTGCTGCTCTATGCCGTTGGCGCTTTCCTCTTTGTGCCTGCTGCGTGGGACGGCTCTTTTGGCGGCTATCTCGCAGCTCTCTTCGTCATTGCCTGCGGACTGGTGTTCCTCGAGACGGCGGCCAATCCCTATGCCACCGAGCTGGGGCCGCGGCAGACGGCCAGCAGCCGCCTGAACCTCGCGCAGTCGTTCAACGGTATGGGTTCGGCCCTGGCGCCTATCGTTGTGGGCGGCCTGCTCTTCAGTGGCAGCGGAGCCGATGTATCGGTGCCTTATGTTGTCATGGGCGTCGTAGTGCTCGCGGCGGCCCTAATCTTCTCGCGTTCGCAGCTGCCCGAGATACAGCGCGAGGGCGGGGAGGAGATTGAGGCTGAGGGCGTCAGGCATAGCGGCTGGGCCAACATCCGCCAGCTGCTCGGCAACCGAACCTTCCTCTTCGGTCTTCTTGCCCTGCTGGCATACGAGGTCAGCGAGATAAGCATAAATAGCTATTTCATCAATTTCACCACCGGTATGGGCTGGCTCACGGCTGCCAATGCCTCCTACATCCTTGGCCTATCGCTCTTCATCTTCATGGGCGGCCGTTTCGTGGGCAGCTGGGTCATGCGTCGCGTGGCTGCCTGTCGCGTGCTGCTGTGGTGCGCCTGTGGCAGTGTCCTGTGCATAGGCCTGCTCCTTCTCACCGCCCATTATAATTTTTCATTTTTCACTTTTCACTTTTCACTTTTCCTCCTCGTTGCCAACTACTTCTTCGAGGCCATCATGTTCCCGACCATTTTCTCCTTGGCATTGCGCGGCTTGGGACCGCTCACCAAGAGTGCCTCGTCGCTTCTTATGATGACTCCCGTGGGCGGTTGCGGCTTCCTGCTTATGGCTCTCATGGCCGACGCCTCCGGCTCGCTCGTCCTCCCCTTCCTCATCCCATTTGTGGGCTACATAGTAGTCCTCGCATACGCGACTTTCGGATTAGGCCGTGGAGCTAATAGAGACTAATGCCTTGGCACAAATTCGTTCCTTTGCCTGCTAAGCAGCCTATCTCAGAACGGTCCTGATGCTTCGAGTTTTTTGCTTGCTATAGCTGAGGCGAAGTGAGCGGCAGGGGCAGGGTCGTCGCCCTGCAGGCGGCGATAGATGTAGGCCATGACGTATGTGTCGCCACAGCCCGTGGCGTCAACCACGCGCTGCGGTTTGCAGGCCGGTATGTCGTGGAAGCAGCTGTCGGCATACACTATTGAGCCGTTGCTGCCGAGCGTCAGCAGCACCTCCTTGACACCCCACTCAGCCAACAGTTTGCAGGCCCGGCGCTGATCTTCGAGACCTGTGAGCGCTGCTATCTCGTGCTCGTTCACCTTTAGAATATCTACGTAGCGCAGAGCCTCGCGTTTCTGGGCCCAGTCGCAGGCTACGACTTCCTCGCCCCGCACCTCGCGCAAATAGCCCTGGGCATCTACCACCAGCGTGCCGCGGCCGGCCAGCCAGCGCAGTGTCTCGAGGTCGAAATCGTCGGCAAGCAGTGTGCCGAGCACGATGTAGCGTGCGCTGACGCCCTCCAGCTTCTCGCGCGTGAAAGGGTCGGCCTTGGCGCGCACGCGCTGCCGTCGGTTGTCCTGGTCCTCGCCGTAGATATTCTCGAAATACACTGTCTCGCGGCTGGGGACTACCTCCACTTCGATGCCCTCGCGTCGCATATCGTCCACCGCCTCCATGTCCTGCGGTGCCAGCGAGGTGATGAGGCGGTAGCTGATGTCGGTGCGCGAGCCCAAGAGGTGGCGCAGGCCGTAAGAGAAATAGTATGCCGTGCCGCCGGGCATGTGAATATCACGCTCCGGCGTTACGATGCGGTCGTGGGTGATGTGTCCTATGCAGATGATGTCGGTCATGATTAAGAATTATAATAGTTGCGGATTTCTTTCTATGAAGGAAAGGGTTAGAGCAAAGATGTTGAAAATAGGACTGCGATTGCAAAAATAATGTTTTTTCATTACGGGTTAAAAGAAAGCGCACATTTCTTTCGCGTAGATGCCTTTTTTACGTATTTGGAAAAGTTTTTTAGGAATTCTTTGTTTGTTTCAGAAAATATTATGTATTTTTGCCACGCGATGAGATTGCTGTTACTGCCTATGAATGAGCTTTGTAAGAAATTGAGACTCCTTTTTGCGGCACTTTTTGTGCTGCAGATGGCCTGTGCTCATTCGTTCATCTTTCGTAACCTTTCGCGCGAAGGCGGGCTGACAGACCAGCTCGTGAGCGTCATCCACCAAGATCAGGTGGGGCAGATATGGATGGGCACGGCATCGAACATCGTGCGCTACGATGGCGTCCATACGTTTGAATACCACTTGGCTGGCAGCCTGTCGCAGCGCAAGCGTGTGCAGGCTATAGTTAGCGGAGCAGATATGACGGTATGGGCTGGCAATGGCGACGGCCTTTGGCGTCTCTCGCCACGTGACACGGCTTTTGTGCAGGCGCTGCGTATGGAGATTCCTCTGGCTGTCAACGCGTTGGCATTGGATGAGGTTGCTCGCCGCCTGTATATAGGCACCGAGCGTGGCCTCTATATCTTGAATCTCACAGATAGCAAAGTGACACGGAAGTTGGTCAATGCTAACGAGCTTTCGGCGCAAAATTCTGTCAACGGACTATTGTTGGGCGAAGATGGCTGTTTGTGGCTGGCAGCTGGCGAGGGGCTTCATGCCTTGCGACCGGGTTCTGATACATGGAGCCACTATTACGCAGCTGATGCGCCCGGCCAAGGATTTCATAATGTGACTCAGGCCGGCGGCAAGATATTCATTGGCAGCTTGGATCAAGGCCTCTTCATTCTTGATGAAAAGATCGCGGCAGCGCGTCGCTACCTGGATCTGGACTGTCCTGTAGTTTATGGCCTGAGCCCCGATGGTTCGGGTAATATCTATGTCGGCACCGATGGCAATGGTGTCTTCAAGATAGACACCCGGAAAGATAGCATAGTACAGCATTTTCATCAAGGTACTGCTGCATCCGATATCTCCAGTAATTCGGTCTATTCCGTGCTGTGTGACCGCCGCGGACAGTTGTGGGTAGGCTCATACCAGAGTGGCGTGGACCATTCCCTTTATCAGAGTTTGCTCATAGGCACTTTTTCCATTCCGGGATTCAACACTCAAGACCTGGCTGTTCGCGCCTTTGCCAAGCACGGGAATCAGTATCTCATAGGTTATCGCGGTGGCTTGTGCTTTATCGACACTGACCATGGCATAGTATACCAGATGGGCCCTCAACAGCTTAAGTGTCAGATAGTGTTCTCGCTCTGCTACCTCGATGGCAGTTTCTACGTCGGCACATATGGCGGGGGCATGTTCGTGTTTGATCCTCAGACCTTGACTTTGAGGCCTTTTGTTCCTTCTGGCGGTGCTCCTTTGGGTGAGCGCGAAATATTCTGTATTACGTTGGGCCCCGACAGCTCGCTGTGGGTAGGTGCTGGCGGCGGCGTATATAACTTTGGACGCAACGGCAGTCGGCTCAGCCACTTCAGTAGCCAGAGTTCAGCGCTTCCCAAGGGTAATGTCTATGAAATATTTTTCGACAGCTCACATCGAGGCTGGATTTGCACGCAGAACGGCATGTGTATCTATGACGAGGCGAGCAAGTCGCTCCGCACAGATCTCTTCCCTGATGGCTTCGTCAACAGACAGCAGGTGCGCGATGTCTTTGAGGATTCGCGTCATCGGCTCTTCTTTGTATCTGATCCTGGAGGCGTCTCGGTATGGGATCTTCAGTTGCAAGAAACTGACACAGCCGGGTTCTCGCCCCGCAGCACCCCTGATGCCATGTTCGTCATCGAGAACCCTGCTGGCAAGCTATGGGTCGGAACTAAGTATGGCCTCTATTCTTTCGGCTCGGCAGTCCAGTCCTACAACTTTGCCGATGGCTTGAACAACGAGGCGTTCACCTTCTGCCAGCCCGTGGTCGATGAGCGTCACAGGCTGTGGATGGGTAGTGAGGCGGGCCTGCTTTATGTCGATGCCGAGCCAGACTCTTTGCTTGCCTCGGCTACTTCGTCGCGCTATGTCACAGGACTTGTGCTCGACGGCGTGCGGCAGTCTCTGTCGATGGCCGACCTCTTCGGCGAAGGCTGCATCTCGCTCAGCACAAAGCCTTACGAAATAACATTCCTGCTCTCAGAGCTCAGCTTCACCAGTGATAAGGCCATGCGCTACGAATATAGGCTCGATGGTGTGGATAAAGAGTGGCGGCAGCTCACAGGCGCCTCCCAAGTGACTTATCACGGGTTGGGGTGGGGGCGCAGAACGTTTCGCGTCCGCAACAGCGCAGCCCCCGACATGGAACGTGAGTTGGAGATTTATGTCCCGATGTCACGCTCCGATGTCATAGAGCTCATCATTGCCTTTTTGTCGGTTGTTGCCTTTATATTTTTGCTGCTCTGGCTCTATCGCAACAAGCGTCTCGTCACCCATCTCTTCGATATTATCAAGCGTGAACTCAAATGGCACTTGCATCACGCGCCTGGAGAAAAGTCGGAAGATGAAGGCGAAAGTGGCGACAACAGCATGCAAGAAAACGTCAATGTCTTGCAAGATATTGGAAACGATGGCGTGCCCTCTGATGCCGACGACATTGCCTCTTTGGAGGTTGACGAGGATGCAGCCAAGCATGCCGACAAGGATAAATATAGGAATGTGAACATCTCTGAAGACGAGTGCGAGCAGCTTGCCGACGCTTTGGCCAAGCAGATGCGAGAGCAGAAACTCTATAAGAATCCAGATCTAAAGATTGCCGATGTGGCCGAGGCTGTAGGCACTACGCCCTACCTGATGAGCTACTTGCTGAGCCAGTATCTCAAGGTAAGCTATTACGACTACGTCAACGAGTTCCGTGTCGAGGAATTCAAGGACCTGGTGAAGCATGTCGACCTCAATTTGTACACTCTGCCTGCGCTGGGCGAGCAGTGCGGATTCTCTTCGCGTGCATCGTTCTTCCGTAACTTCAAGAAAGTGACTGGCATAACTCCAAATGAGTATGTCCAAGGCTTGCAGAAGTAGGGCTTATGAGGTGGTGTAAGCATAGAGTCTCATTTCCTTAACATTCTGATTTACATAATTAAGGATTTGAGCTTGTATCGTTTCATTGTGTGCGACACTTTAGTCGCACTTTTATTTTGCACGTATTCAATTGGCTTTTACCTTTGCTGCCAGAAAAGTCAAAAACGTGCCTTATGAACGACAATATTGATTGCCAGACCACGGCTCCCAGCAACATCATCGAGCAGTGCTATCGCGAACATCGCGAGAGCATAAAGGCGTATATCACGTATAAAATCAACGATGCCGTCCTCGCCGAGGACCTCACGCAGGACGTCTACCTCCGCCTTATGGAGTGTGGGCAGATGATTCGTGTGCAGACAGTGAAGAATATGCTCTACACCATTGCGCGTAATATAATTATTGACTATCTGCGCCGCTACTACAGCCGCTATTCGCGCACTCAGGGCCTTGATGCCACCATGTACGACGGCAAGGCCGCTGGCGCAGTAGAGTGTGAGGGCAGCATCATAGCCGCCGACATCGCGCGCCAAGAGCAAGCTCGTATGCAGTTGCTGCCGCCGCAGCGCCGCAAGGTCTACCAGATGATCCGTTTCGAAGAGAAGAGTTCGGCCGAAGTGGCTCGCGAACTCTCCCTCTCCGTCCGCACCGTTGAGAACCACCTCGCCATCAGCCGGCGCGAGGTGCGCGAATATATACGCGAGTGCATTGGGGCATAATGAAACGCATATAAAAACAAAAGAAAAATAAGTATGAAAGCAAAACAATTACTTCTAACTATCGCTCTTTTAATCGCTGCAACCCTAGGCCAGGCTCAGAGCACCTACAAGTGGAGTACGGATAACTGGAAATATGTCACAGGCAGCGGTACTGCCGAGGGTGGCACGTTCACGACTACCAACATCAACTGGGGTTGCATCCAACTGCAGACCAAGGACGAAGCCTTCTTCAAGTTGCCAAAGCGTCAGACATTTATTGTGGTAAAGGGAACAAATCTGCGGGTAGGTACTTCCAATCCGAACATCGCTGATCTAAATGGTACAAGCTACCAGCAATCCTTTAAAGGCGGAAAGTTTGCGGCAAATGATGCAAATACTATGCTGTATGCCGATGTCACAGAACTCATTCAGAACCTTGAACCCGACTTTTTCGGTAATGTAACCATCGAATCCCTTAAATTGACGCTAGACGCTGCAGATGATTACAAGCCCTCCATCTCTTCCATCGACTTTGTCGCAGCAGACCTCTTGGACGGCGCCTCATCCGTAACGATAGACAAGTCTGATGACGAGGCTTTGACAAGTGTAGAGGGTGACTTCAAGAAAGCACTGACATTTACGCCAAGCAATGCTGGTAATGACATGGGCATAGTCTTTAACACGAACCAAATGCTCAATAACAGCGACATGTTTTTGGTGATTGAGAGTGACAATGCAAGCCTTAACACATCTTCTCGTATTAAATTGCGAAACCTCTCGGTGAACGGGACGCAATACTCGAACAATAGTGGTGGTTGCTATGTTGCAGCCAAGGAAATCAGCGCCGGCCACTATTTATATGTGCATAGTTTCTACAAAGGTAGCGATACCTCTGCAAATTTACTTGCTCAGTGGGAGACAACTCCTACTATGAATGTGACAAATGGTACGCTCTATATTAATAGTAGTGGCTTAAATGACACTCCAATAAAGATTTATCGTTTAGGCTTCTACAACCTTAGCGAGATTATGAATTTGTACGACTTGTCAAGCCAGAAGTGGTGGTACACGCAGTCTAACGAAGGCAAACTCGATGTGGAGATACATAACGCAGCGACCGAGAACCAAATAAGGGTTAATGGCAATTATGGTACGGCAAGCACTAATACAACCGCATACGCTGCACAGCTAGTTCGTAGTATGGGATGCCTGCCTTCGAACTTTACCACCATCTCTCTGAACGGCAAGCTGTCGTTCGTTACTGACGTTACTCCAAGCACGGTAGATATCTTTGCAGAATTGCCTTCGACAGTGACAACAATCAATCTTGATGAGCCTGAAGTAATCAATTTGCCTACCACGAATCCTAACGTCTATCTCAGCGGACAGAAATATTTCGCCTTCAAGGAAGGTTCTAATGTCATACCTTCACAATTGGGCACCAGTGGTGGTAACTGGAGTTCCCTGACCCGTTCACTGAAGGCTGGATACAATTCACTATGCGTTCCTTTTAACAAGTTGCAAGTTGAAAAACTTTCGTCTGGCCTATCTGCTTATGAACTTAGCGCCTTCGATGAAGAAACTGGGACAATAACTTTTAAGAAGCTGGAGTCAAACGTAACAACAAACACAAAAAATACACCATATATTGTTTATGCCGAAAACGCTGGTACCTATGTCTTTTTAGGCCGTGACCCGCAGACAGAGAGTATGCCTGAATATAGCGAAGTAAAAAAGGGTAATCTAAAATTCGTAGGTTCTTTCGTCAACAAAGTGCCAGACGGATCTTATGCTGCAGGCGAAAACGTCGTAAATTACGGCATCACGGCAGATGGTGAGAACCTGGCTCGAATGAAATCCACAACCAAGACTACATACTACCGTGCTTTCATTAGCGACCAGCGTGCCAGCGCATCAGTCAAGGGGCTCACAGTGAATTTCGACGAGGATGGGATTGTCACGAAGATTGAGAACCCTGAAGAAGTGCTCGGTGTAGAGACCGCTGGTAGTGAGGTGTATAACCTAAGTGGCGTGCGCATGAGCAATCGTAACCTGCTGAAAGGCATCTATGTGAGAAATGGAAAGAAATTTGTTGTAAAATAAATATGGAGGATAGGCAATGAAAAAGAATCTATATATCACACCTCAGACAACAATCATGCAGCTTGAAGGTAACCAAATGTTGTGTGCTTCGCCATTTACAGATAATGGAGATGGCACTATCAGCGTAGGACTAAGCGATGGTGAGGGCGACTTCGGCGACAACGATGTTATCAACGTAAAAGGCCGGAACTACGACGTTTGGAGCACAAGTTGGGACTTTTAACATTAATCCGACAGTTATGAAAAAGAGAATTATAATAGTTATTGTGGCAGTCGTGTGCTGCTTGCAGGCAGCCTTGGCCGGCCGCACCTTCGTGCACCCGGGCATCTCCTACACGCAGGCCGATATCGACCGCATGCGCTCGCTCATCGCCGCCAAGCAGGAGCCTTATTACAGCGCTTTCACGGCTCTGAAGAACAGCTCTTACAGCAACGCCTCGGCTTCGGTGACGCAGCGTGGAACGCAGATCAAGGAGGGGCAGTTCAATGGCACCGTGGGCATCGACGGCCGCCGCGCCCACGACCTTGCACTGATGTATGTGCTCACGGGCGAGACTAAGTATGCCGACAAGGCTGTGCAGTTCATCAATGCCAACAGCTACTACACCAACACCAGCTCGCGAGGCACCGGCCCGCTCGACAACGGCAAGATCAACCTCCTCATCGAGGCTGCCGAGCTCTTGCGCGACTACCCTGGCTGGGCTGCCGCCGACCAGCAGCGCTTCAAGGATATGCTCACCTATCCTTACTTCTCTACGACGGAGGACCTTTTCGTTAAATATGCCTCTACCGATGAGAGCAAGAATGGCATCACCTTCTATTGGAACTGCTACAACTTCGACTCCGGCCGCTTCGGCAACCAGGGTATGTTTGCAGCCCGCGCGCTGCTGGCCATGGGCGTCTACCTCGACAACGACGTCATCTTCGACCGCGCCTATCAGTACCTCAGCGGCAACCAGTGGCAGCATTTCGAGAACTACGACGACGTCGACTACAAGTCGGGCCCCGGCTACGGCCATCAGCCCTTTGGCAATATCGACAACACGGCTTATCTGTTTGCCTGGCCCACGTCGACCGTTGTCAAGGAGAGCGACCCCTCTTATGTCCGCAACTACGGCTACAGCGAGCAACTGCAATATTACATCTTCAAGAACGGTCAGTGCCAGGAATCGTGTCGCGACCAGGGCCACACGCTCTGCGGTGTTATGATGTATGCCAATATTGCCGAGCAGTGCTGGAATCAGGGCGAGGACCTCTGGGGCGCCCTTGACAACCGAATTCTCAAGGGCATAGAGTACAGTTTCCGAGTAAACACTACTGCCATCAACGATTACTCCAGCTATATGAACGACAAGGACTGGGACGGCGTGTGGACGCCCAAGGCCTGGAGCGTGCGTGCGCCCTCGTCGCACCCCAATTTTGCCAACTGGGATCCCCGCATGGCCGACCTGTCGAAGAATGTGGAGCCTGAGAGCCCCGACACATTCTATCAGACGTGGGACCGCTGCGGCCGCGTGTTCTATAAAGACCTTACCACAGCCGACGCCGGCGACCGCCTCGGCTCCAGCGGCTGCCGCGAGATGGCTTTGGCCCACTACAACGTACGTATGGGCCTGCCGCTCTCCGAGATGCCGTGGCTCAAGCGCTACCGCGACTATATGATCGCCAAGTACAAGACCGAGAACTGGGGTATGGACAGCGGCCACTACTATGAGTGGTGCGGCTGGGGCACGCTGAGCAAGCATCGCGAGGACTATATGGTGGGCGACCCTGTCTCGTTCCAAAGTGGCAGTCGCGTCATGGGCATCCACCAGCCGTTCGAGACCATCCGCTGTGCCGACTACGACTATTTTGCCGCCGACGGCAACGGCCGCACCTATCAGACCGCCAACACCTCTGTCAGCGCCTACCGTCCCGACGGCACCGTGAAGGTCGAGGAAGGCGATGGCAACTATGTGGCTGTGCTCGCCAATCAGGAATGGCTCACCTACACCATCAACGTCCCGGCCGCAGGCGACTACACCTTCACGCTGCGTTACCTCACCGATGAGAACTCCCCGATGATCACATTATATATAGATAATGAGGAGTGCGACGATATCTTCAGTGAAGACACACATGGCGCATACTCCGAGAGCTCGTGGCGCGCACAGACGCTCAAGGCTGGCGTACACGTCGCCAAGATCCTGATTCAGGGCGAAGGTTCTGAGGTCAAACTCAGCACCTTGACCTACAAGGCTGACATCCAAGCCTACGATATCACCGTCCCCGAGGGCGTGACGTGCCCTACTCAGGCTGCCGAGGGTCAGTCTGTAGCCGCCACGGCCAGCGAGAGCGTAGTGCCGGGTTCGATCATCATCTACGACCCTACGGTTGATGCCAAGCTCAGCGCCGTGGCTACTGCCGGCGGTTGCACCTTCATCATGCCCGCTCATGCCGTCGAGGTCACTGCGCTGCAGCACCCCTCCGATGGCGAGACCATCATAGCCACCATTGCCACCTCGACGGCCGGCGCCGGCAGCGCCTATGCCCGCGCCGACCACCCCGACACGTGGACCGTCGATGTGCCTGCCGAGCCGCGCTATCAGAAAGCCGTTTTCGTACATCCTTACAAGACCCACAACTACAACCGCACCAACCTCAAGCTTGTGTGCCCCGACGGCACTCAGCTCGACATCAACGCCACCTACGACCAGCCTTGGGACGTAAGTGCCCATCTGCTGCCCGGCAAGACCAACACCTTCGCCATCACCAACGAGCGCACTGCCGGCATCGACTACTGGGCCAACGGCATAGCAACGAAAGCGTCGTACCTCACGCGCCTTGAGCTCAGCGCCCCCGAGTCAGACGTCATCGATGCTCTTCAGGCGGCCCGTGCTCCTCTTGCTTCGCAGGCCGTCTATGACTTGCAGGGTCGCCGCGTTTTCCCTACGCGCTCCGGTCTGTACATCACAGGCCGGCGCAAGATATATATCCGTAAATAAGTGTTCAACTAATTCTATTAACTAACTTTATTAACAACAATCATTATGAGACACATTCTACGTAATTTGCTCTCAGGCATGGCACTATGCCTGTTGGCACTGACATCGCAGGATGCTTTGGCAGGCGATGCCCTGGCGAAGTACAAGCTCAACCTTGGAGACCCCGATGTCTGCAAGATCTACTACATGAGAGCCGGCAACTATCAGGCTCTTGAGCCTTTGAAGATTGGCGTCGATGAGGATGGCAACGACGTGTTTGCCGACCCTTATCCTCGCATCCAGTATGCCTACGACGGCAAGTTCACCGACTGCCGCGGCATTGAGAGTTCCAACGTCGGCGACTACGATGGAGAGAACTACGTCGGCCCCAACCAAAGCTTCCTTATCTTTGACTTCGGCGAGAAAGGTATCGATTTCCAAAAGATCGTGCTCTACAACGATGGCTACTACAATCGCCACCAGCAGGGCACCGTCTTCGTAGCCTTCGCCGGCCCCACAGCCGACGGCGATTTCACTGAAGACTGCGTTGAGGCTAAGTACACAAACCAGACATTCAACGACGCCAAGGCCCGTCTGCTTCGCACCAATGGCTCGAATCAGGACTTCGGCTCAAACGTCACCTTTGTCAACAACTGGATGACTGGCACCGAGAACCCTTCGGAGAACGAGCCTGGCTCCTACACCGCCACCCTCAAGGCCGGCAACCATGCCAAGTACCGCTATCTTGCCGTTTACGACTGGTCGAACTATTTCTATCTCTCTGAGGTTGAGATCTACGGTGTTCTGCTCAAGAACAGCACCTACAACGACAAGCAGCTCGACCTGGAGCGCGGTATTGCCGAGGCTCAGGCCTACGTTGATGAATTTGCAATGAGCGATGCTGAAGCCGTAGCCGAACTGCAGGCAACCATCACAGCTGCTCAGGCTCTGCTCGACGGCAACGTCACCGACGAGGCTCAGCTGGCTGAAGCCGGAGCCAAGCTCACCGCTGCCACCGAAGCATTCATGGGCAATATCACCTATAAGCTCGGCGAGAACGAGTTCTACTGCACCATCACCACAGCTTCGCAGGAGAACGGTCTGAAGCTCGCTTCAGAGAAGACCACCGTGGGCAACTACACTGGCTACGTCCTGCAGAGCTGTCTGCCCGACGAGGCTGTGTCCTTCTCCGTAGCCAAGAGCGATGTCGTCAATGGTCAGCAGGCCTACATGCTCTCAACGGCTGACGGTGTCGTCATCCAGACTGGTTCTACGCTGATGCTCGTCGATGCCAAGCAAGTCACCGAAAGCAACCCTGCCAAGTTCGTCTTCACCAAGCGCTACAGCGAAGGCGACGATGCCCTCTACGACCTCAAGGCCGGCAACTATTTCTACTACCTTGCCGACGATGGTTCGCTCTCTACCACCGAGGAGTTCCCCGAGTACGAGTCGTTTGAGGAGATTATCCCCTACACCTTCATGCTCACTCCTTCGGAGTATCAAAAGAATGAGGAGGAGGCTGCCGTCAACTTCAAGGGCTGGGAGTTCAACGAAGCCGCCAAGAAAGTCACCGACGAGTATGGCGACAAGTTCGGCCTCAACGCCGGTAATATCGTCGAAGGCTGGCGTCTGAACAAGTGGCGTATGTACACTCGCGTGGGCCAGACCGACGGCATCATGACCATCTCCGTCGACAACCCCTACTATGCTAATGAGGACACCCTCGCACAGACGCCCCTCGTGCCCGCCATCGACGAGAACAGCATCCTGACCTCAGCCAACAACGGCGCCGGCATCTGCCGCGAGAACGGCCAGTATGCCAACAAGGCTTCGCGCGACCCCATCGATCAGGTTCGCGACTCCACCTACCTCGTCATCCTCAACCCCATCTACTGCCCCTACATCGCTATCAAGATGGCTCCTACAGATGAGAGCGTCGACCTCTCGAGCTGGTCGTTATCGTTCTTCATCAAGAAGGGCGGCGTAGAGCCTAAGCTCACCATTGCCAACGCCGCCGGCCACAAGGGCGACGTCTACTACTGGCGCCTGACCGACTGCGGCTACACCGTAGGTCAGGTAGGCTACTCCGCTCAGTACATGGGCATCAGCAATGCCTTCCAGAGCACGAAGCAAGCCCTCATGTTCGACTGGATCCGTCCGTACGAGAGTGTCGATGAGATTCCCGAGGAGAGCTTTACCGCCGAGCAGATTGCTGCCGTAGTGGCATCGCTGCCCGAAAGCCCTGTCTACGAAGCTCCTCAGTATGAAGTCAAGAAGGTTCAGTACCTCGGACAGTACATCAAGGCCATGAACTCCGCCAACGGCGACCTCACGGAAGTCTACCTCGATCCCATCAAGCAGCTTACCGACGGCGACGTGGTCACGACGCTCACCTCCGGAACCTCCGACGTTTACTACGTCCTGGCCATCCCCGAGGCTATCCGCAAGTTCCAGAGCCTGAAGGTCTACTACAAAAATTCCGGCAATGACTATTCTACGAACGTCTTCTTCTACACCTCCGACGAGCTCGACATCGCCAGCGACAACTTCGCAAACTATGTGCCCAACTGCGGAGGCCTCTGGCAGCACACAGCATTCTCAGGTTCTGTAGAGAACGATGCAGCAAACAGCGTAGTCACCATCACCAACACCAATAAGGAGAACGTGGCCTACATCGCACTGCGCGGCGACAATGCCGGCAACCCGCTCAACGCCACGGAGATTGAGCTCTACTACTACGATGACGGCACCTTCGAGGACAAGCCCGGCGAAGAGCAGCAGCCTAAGGAGGTCATCAAGGTGAAGTACCTGGCTGACTTCATGAAAGCTTACAATGGCGACAACGGCGACGAGACAGCCACCTATACGACCCAGATCGGCGAACTCACCGACGGCAACACCGACGCCGTGCTCACCAACGGCCGCGCCAACGTCTACTACGTCATCGCCCTGCCAGAGGGCCTGAAGGATTTCCAGAGCTTCAAGGTCTACTATAACACCGCTGACGGCGGCAACGAATACGCTACGAACGTACTGTTCTACACCGCCGACGACCTCGACGTCACGAAGGATGCCTATGGCAACTACGTCTTCAACGGCGGCGGCCTCTGGCAGCACACCAGCTTCAACGGAGCTATCGACAAGAATGCCGATGAGCGTTCTGTAACGTTCTCCAACACCAATGGCGAGAAGTTCACCTACATCGCTGTCCGCGGCGACAACGGCGGCAACCCGCTCACCGCTACCGAGATCGAGCTCTACTACCTCGAAGGCAACTACGAAGAGGCCGAGCGCATCGACGACGTGAACTACTGGACCCTCTCCACCAACTGGGTTTCCAGCCGCAACGGAGGCACCGTGACCGTGGCCGACAACGTGATGACTGCCACCGCCGGAAGCGACAACGCCAAGCGCTGCGACATCAAGAACCCGACCGAGAGCTTCTACCTCGGCGACCACAAGATTGTGTTCTATGTAGCTGTGCCTACCGCCTTCGCTTCAGGCGTGACGCAGAACTACGGTGACATGAAGTTCGGCTACACCACCACCGTGGCTGCCTTCAGCGAGACTGCCGTCGTCAACGAGCAGCACCTGCGCGGTAATGCCAGCAACACCGAGCACACCATCGGTGAGGAAGGTTTCCTCGTCTATTTCGACCTCAGCGCACGCAACGCCAACGTAGCTTACTACCAGGGCGACAGCGGCAACAAGTTCGACGGCGCCACCAAGGACAACTTCCGCGCAGCTCTCACAGAGGCTACCAACCTCACTATCACCAACCCCAACTTCACTCTCATCGGCAGCGACACCACCAACTTCACCATCACCCGCATGGGCTCGGCCAAGAGCCTCGAGGCCCTGCTCGCTGAACTCAACGGCAGCGGCGACGGCATCAGTGGCATCGACAGCGAGAAGACCGCCGTCAGCGGCATCTTCGATCTCCAGGGCCGTCGCATCAGCAAGCCCACGGCTGCCGGCGTCTATATCATCAATGGTAAGAAGGTATTCGTGAAGTAAGTTTCACGCGCCAGAACATTTTGGTTCTACTCTATAGCAAGGGAGCCGCCTCGGTGAGGCGGCTCCCTTGTTGCTGCTATTGCACTCAAGTAAGACCGTCCATGCAAGGGCAAATCCGGATAATCCTGCACATGCGGCCTGAAAGTCCTGCACGCACACATGCATCCTTACGCATGAATCCTACATATCACTGTGTGATATATAAATATCACTGTGCGATATATAGCTTTCAACCGTATGTAATACTGTACCATAGCAACTTTTTTTGCTTTTCATTAGGTGTAATCGCAAGTACATGCGTAATATAAAGAAAAAAGGGACTAAAATACTACATCATAAACTACAATGAAACATCATCTGTTATCCGCTATCTTCTGCATGAGCTTCACTTTGCTGGCAGTAAGTTGCTTCGACTCCGACGACGTGGGCGACAGCTACACGACGTTCACCGGCGAGAAGATTGCTGACTTCCTGTTGAACCATCAGGACGAGTATTCAGAGTTCATCCATGTGCTGGAGAAAGCTGAGGCCTGGCCACTGATGGAGTCATATGGCAAGTACACCATTTTTGTGCCCACCAATGCGGCCATGCGTGCCTATTATATGGAGAAGGGCGACGGTGTCAATCCTATGGACGTAGATACGCTCAACGCCAAGGACCTGCGCAAACTGGTCTTCTACCACATCATCGACGGCGAGACTAATGCCACGAAGGCCTACACAACCTTCGACTTTGAGGAAGGCGCTATTCCCACCAAGAACATGGTGGGCCGCTACATCATCGTACATTTCCCCGAAAATGCCGCCAGCACGGCTTGGCTCATTAATGAGGAGGCTAACATCATCGATGCCAACGGCGAGATGATCAATGGCGTGGTGCACATAATCGACCACGTCATCGAGGGTAACAACGACCTGCTGCCAAACCTCATTAAGACCAACGGGCAGTATGACATTTACGGTGAGGCCCTTGCTGCTACAGGCTTGGACGCAAAGATGATGCTCATCGAGGACGAGAACTACGTGGCCCCTACAACCTTGCCCGACGGCAGCGCCATCACTACCCGTGCCCACTACCCCGAACAGCGTAAGTATGGCTGGACGGCGCTGCTCGAGCCCGACGAACTGCTCATGAGCTGGAAAGATAAGTACACGCAGGCTGCAGGCATCGACGGCATCAAGTCGGTCGACGACATGGAAGCCTACGCCCGCGCTGTCTACGGAGAGATGATCGACAACGGCAGCGCCGTGCCTGTGGACCTCAGCATCACCGACCGCAAGGACCCGAAGAACGCCCTGAACCACTTCGTGGCATACCATTTCCTGCAGGCTGCCGTGCGCACCGACAACTTCGTGACCACATATGGTTATGTCTCGGAGTACGACTGGTTTGAGCGCAAGGCCGAGATCTGCGACGAGAACTACCGCATCGAGCAATACTGGCCTACGATGGCACCCGGCGCTCTCATTCAATGCCAGAAATACAATATCATCAACACCACCGACAACCCCTGCTGGCTGCCAGGTATGGCTAACAGTCAGAGCTACATTCACTTCGTGGCAGCCAACTCCAACAAGGACTGTCAGAACGGATACCTGCACCAGCTCAACCGCGTGATGGCCTACAACAGCTATGTCGAGAACGAAGTGCTGCACCGCCGCCTACGTATGGAGCTGCGCACGTTCCTCCCCGAACTCGTGACCAACGACGTCGTGGCCTATACCAACAAGTACAATCAGTGGCACCGCTACATCCCCACGGGCTATTGCAAGAACCTCATCTTCGAGGAGCAGCGCCCCAGCATCTACATGGTATACTTCGCGGCTAACGTCCACCACTACCTCTACGGCGACGAGCTCAACGCCATGGGCTTCTTCGATGTGACGTTCCGCGTAGGCCCCATCCCTGCTGGCAAGTATGAGGTTCGCTTCGGCTACCACGTCTACGGCACCGCCAAGTCAAACTCCGAAGCCGGCGTCACACAAATCTACTTCGACGGCACGCCCTGCGGCATTCCCCTCGACATGCGTGCCAACGCTCTCGAAGGCGATATCGGTTGGCAGCAGGACTACAATATCATCGAGACCTACGGTAGCGCTGGCGAACAGCTCTCGAGAGGCGCCACCTACAGCGTCGACGACCCCTACGGCTACGAGAACGACAAGTCGTTGCGCAACCGCAACTTCATGAAGGCCCCTGACAGCTACGTCGGCACCAACTGGCACAACGACTACGGCACCTACTTCGGAACGGCACGAAACTCCTCGGCCGACCTGCGCTACATCCTTGGCACTTTCTCGTTCACCGAGAACGAAGAGCACGACCTGCGATTCGTGCAGATGTTGGCCGGCAAGGGACTGTTCGACTATATTGAGTTCATCCCTGCAGATCTTATCAATGATGAAGACCAGCACTAGGACGTGAAGTGTGAAGAGTGAAAAGTGAAAAATGAATTTCTCTTCTGCTGTCGCCATTCCCTCCATTAGAGGATTCGGATGAGACAGGGAGAGAATTAGAAAATAGAATAAAATGAAGGTACATATTTATTATCTCATCATGGGGCTGGCCCTTAGCTTGGTGGCTGCTTCCTGCACCGACCGCTTCGCCGAGGAGGAAAACAACGAGCCATCGTGGCTTGGCCCCAACGTGTACGACTATCTCGAGCAGCGTGGCGACTGCAAATACTTTTGCCAGCTCATCCGCGATTGCGGCTACTACGAGTCGCTCAAGCGCACGGGCAGCAACACGCTCTTCTTCTCGCCCGACTCCTGCTTCGAGAGTTTCTTCCGCTCGGCCGACGCCGTGCGCAAGGGCTACACGTCCTACGACAAGCTGCCGCAGTCGATGAAATATCTTATGCTGCGCTCATGCATGGTTGAGAACGCACAGCTCATCGAGCGACTCTCGCAGACCGACCACGGCGGCACCCTCTTCCGCCGCACGACTCTCATGGAACTCGAAGACACCATTCCCTTAGTGAGCTATGACGAGATGCCCCACAATGCCTATTTCGATAGGCATAAGGGCACCGAGATGCGCCTGCTCATGGACGCTACGCCGTGGACCCTCGTTCAGTTCTTCCCTGATGTGATGACAGCCTTGAAGATTACCGACACAGATATGAAATATATCTGCGGCGAGAATGCCTCGACAGATCAGACCTACCTCTTCCAGAGTCGCATCGTCCGTCAGGACATCACCTGTAAGAACGGCTATCTCCATGAGCTCGACAAAATATGCCTCGTGCCAGACAATATGGCAGGCTACATTCGCACCGAAGGTCGGCTCTCAACGTTCAACCACCTGATGGACCGCTTCTGCGAGCCCGTGCTCTATCGCACCACCACCGATGGCCAGCGCATCTATGAGCTCCGCTACTTCAACGAGTCAGCCGCTCATCCCCACCGAACCGACATCGACGGCAAGATCTCGCCGGGAACCCTCTACTTCGACCCGGGATGGAATCTCTACCAGTACGGCTCCTCGGGCTCAAGCAGCAACAATGCTTACGAGGGTGATATGGCAGCCATGTTCGTGCCTACCAATGAAGCCATGGAGGCCTACTTCAGCGCCGATCCGAGCGCCGAAGGCCACGACATCTACGAATCTTTCGGCGGCGACTGGGACAACGTCCCCGACCAGATTGCTGCCGACCTGCTGAAGAACCATCAGCTCTCGTCATTCGTCAATTCCACGCCCAGCCACTTCGGCACACTCAAGGACATGGCCGGCTATGAGATGGAAATCAGCGAGGATAACATCATAGGCTCCTACGTAGCGCGCAATGGCATCGTCTACCTCGTCAACAAGGTTCTCCCGCCGCTTGACTACCGCTCCGTCATGGGCCCCGTGAAGGTAGACCAGGGCCTGAAGATCTTCAACCTGGCCATGGGCGACAACTATTGCCAGTTCCAATACTATCTGCGCTCGCTGAAGTCGACCTACAACTTCTTCGTCACCCCCGACGAGTATATGAAGGATTATCTTGACCCCATTTCGGCAGGTTACAGCGGTGTGCGCCTCAATTCCATCTGGGACTTCAATCTCGATGCCAACACCAACTCCATCGAGGCCATCATACATAATGGTGCCACAGGCGACTCCATAGGCGTCAACACCTCCGGAGGCATCTCTGGAGCACTGACGAGCCGCTTGACCGATATCCTCAACCAGCAGACGCTCGTAGGTGAGGCTACGCCCGCCCAGGAGTGGTATATCACCAAAGGCTATGCCCCCATACGCCTCATATGGCAGGGCGGTAAGGTCGTGGCAGCCCAGGGCGCCGGCAATGCCGAGCCCATTGAGGTCATCGACGAATACGAGAAGACTAATGGCGTCACACGCTATCTGAAAGGCATACTGCGCACATCGCCCAGCTCGATGTATGCCGCTTTGCGCCAGCACGCCGGAGCATCGGCCTCGGGGAGCGTCGACGACAAGTTCAAAGCGTTCTACGATATGTGTGAGTACTGTGGCCTCTTCGAGAAGAACCCCACTTCTACCTGTGCCGCCATCGACTACCGCCTATCGTTCCTCAGCCAGTACCACTACAGCGTGTACGTCCCCGGCAACGAAGGTGTGGCCGCGGCCATAGCCGATGGCGTCGTCCCCTCGATCGACGATATTGAGCACTGCTCACTTACGCCTGACGAAGAGGCTGCCGGCCTCGACCTCAGCGAGAAACGCGACTCGCTGCGCCAGCTGATGATACGCTTCATCCGCTACCACGTGCAGGACTACTCCATCATTAAGGGCGGACAGCTCGAGAGCGAAGGTGAATTCCTTTCGGCCACTCTCAACAACGTCACACACAAGTTCTATCCCATCTACGTCGACCACGACGGCAGCACCATTAAGCTGCTCGATACTTACAACTATCAGCGGCGCCGTCGCGGCCAGAGCTACACCAAGGTGGGCATCTCTCCTGAACTCAACAACATCATGGTGCGCGACCTTATCGTCAACAGCGCAGCCACTACTGCCGCCACAGGCATCGAGACCTATTCCTACAGTGTAATGCATCTCCTCGAAGATGGCAAGTATTTAAGATTCGAATGATATGAAAGGAATAACGAACATAATGACGTCAGCACGGACTCTCGTCGTCTGTGCCTTGACGCTCTTGCTCAGCGCACCCCTCTGGGCACAGAACGACTTTGCCATCAGCGGACACGTGGAAGATGACTTCGGCGAACTGCCTGGCGTATATATTGTGGAGCTCGACCCTAACGACCGCGTCCTGGGCGGTGTCACAACGGACATGAACGGCAACTTCTTCCTGCGTGCCAAGAGTCCGAAAAACCGCATACGAGTGCAGTTTATGGGCTACGAGACACAGGTCCTGACGATAGGCTCCGCGAAGAAGTTCAATATAAAGATGAAGGAAACGGCCAAGACGATGAAAGAAACCGTCGTCACGGCCGATCGCCGGCAGGACATTGGCATGGGGAGCATACCGAGCCGCGAGGTGTCGATGGCAATCTCACACTTCGAGCTGGGCGAGAACGTCGAAGGTATCTCCGTAGCCTCGGCCGAGGATCTGCTGCAAGGACGCATAGCGGGCCTCGACATCGTGGCATCGTCTGGCGCCCCGGGTGCGTCGAGCCAGATGCGCATACGTGGTACTACGACCCTCTCGAGCAATGCCAACCCGCTGATCGTGCTCAACGACATACCCTTCGAGGGCGACATCTCGAGCGATTTTGATTTCAACAATGCCACCGACGACCAGTATGCCGACCTCCTCTGCGTCAACGTCGACGACATCTTGAGTATCGACGTCCTCAAAGACGCATCGGCCACGGCACTCTACGGTTCCAAGGGGTCGAATGGCGTAATCAAGATTACTACGCGCAAGGGTAAGCGTGGAAAGCCAATCATCAAATATTCCTACAAGCTGACAGAAAAATATCAGCCCGCAGGAATGAAGATGCTCTCGGGCGACGACTATACTATGCTCATGAAGCAGGAGTACTTCAACCGCTCGCTGGCCCGCACGGAGACCTATGCCCAGTACAGTCGCGACGAGTACAACTACAATCCCTCGTTCTCCGAGTTCGAGCAGTTCAACAACAATACCGACTGGGTCAGCGCTGTGACGCAGCACGGCTGGACCCACGACCACTACCTCAGCGTCAGCGGTGGTGGCGAGCGTGCAACGTTCCTCATCTCCGGAGGCTACCTTACGCAGTCTGGCACAACTATTGGGCAGGACTATTCCAAGATGACAAGCCGCATGAACCTCGAATACGATATTTCAAAGCGTATAAAGGTCATCACAGAATTTCAGTTTACCTATAGCAAGAACAAGAAGAACCTGGAGAACTATGGCACGATTCTCGGCATAGCTTACAAGAAGATTCCTAATGTAGGTATCTACGAGCAAGACGAGAATGGCAACGATACGGATAAGTACTATAACATCCGGAGTAATTCGCAACTGGCCGGCTCGCAGAAAAACCTGTTCAATCCCGTGGCCCTGGCACGTCTGGCCAAGAACGAAGAGGTGAACCGCCGCGTGTTGCCTACGGCACGTCTGCAATACTACATCATTAACCCCTCGCTCGACAACAAGCATTTCTCGCTAAAATATTCGGCTTACATCAACTTCGATATCAACAACCTCAACCGCAGCCAGTTCCTGCCCGCTTCGGTGTCGAACTACAATTGGGACAGCGAGACTGTGAACAATGCTCAGGAATACAACACCGAGCGATTGAATATTCAGACTGAGAACAAACTCTCGTTCGAATCCGACTGGACGGGTGGTCATTTCCTCGTGGCCAACCTGGCTTGGCAGACGGCCAGCGCCACCCAGTCAGCCAATACCACGAAGTCCTATGGCCATCCCGACGAGTCGCTGACGAATGCTACTACGGCCGCCTACTTGAACTATCTGAGCAACGGCAACTCCAAGTCGCGCTCGCTGGCCGGACTGGGAAACATACATTATTCTTATAAGGGGAAATATATCCTTAGCGGTGTGCTGCGAATCGACGGCTCAACGAAGTTCGGAGCCGCCCGCCGATGGGGCGTCTTCCCGGGTGCCTCGGCAAAGTGGATTATCTCGGAAGAGGCATTCATGAAACCCATTGAGAAATATGTCTCGATGCTGGCCATACGTCCGGGATGGGGTATCACGGGTAACCAGCCTGGCAGCGACTACTCGCAGTACAGCGTCTATTCCATCGACAACTATGGCTACATGGGTGGAACGGTCGTGCGGCCCGTAAACATTCCCCTGACAGATCTGCGCTGGGAGAAGACCATGTCTTATAACCTCGGTTTCGATTTCGGCTTCTTCAACAATCTTGTCAATGCCAAACTCGATATCTATGATAAGGAGACGACAGACTTGCTCTGGTCGGGCTACACGATTCCTACCACATCAGGCTTTCCCTCGCTGACCTACAAGAACGACGGCAAGCTGCAGAACCGAGGATGGGAACTGGAGGTGAGCACCGACCGTATCATCAACAAAGGTAAGTTCTCGATGGACTTCAACTTTAATATCGGCAACAACAAGAACGTCATCAAGGAGATCGACGAGAGCATCATGAATCAGTTCAATGATAACGCTGCGGCTATAAATAACGGCGTCTATCTGACGCGCATTCAGATGAACAACTCCTATGGCTCAATCTATGGCTTCCGCTACAAAGGCGTCTATGCCTACAGCTATGAGAAGTTCAACAAGGCTGAGGCTGAAGGCAAGAGTTGCCCCGTGGCTCGCGATGCCGACGGTAATATCATGTATGACTACGATGGTAATCCCAAGCAACTCAAGTACGACTATCTGGGTGCCAACTACAAGTTCCAAGGCGGCGATGCTATTTATGAGGATGTCAACAATGACGGCTCTATCGACGAGTACGACGTTGTCTATCTCGGCAACTCCAATCCAAAGCTCGAAGGCGGTTTCGGCTCGACGCTTCGCTATGGCAGTCTTTCGCTTACCATCTTCTGCAACTTCCGCTATGGCGGCAAGATAATCAACAATGCCCGCATGAGTGCCGAAAATATGTACACCGACGACAACCAGTGCCGCACCGTCAACTGGCGATGGCGCAAGGAGGGCGACGAGACCGACGTGCCGCGTGCTCTCTACCAGCAGGGCTACAACTGGCTGGGCTCCGATCGCTACGTTGAGGACGGCTCGTTCCTGCGCATCAAGTACGTCTCGCTGCGCTACACGGCCCCGAAGCGTTGGGCAGAAGCTATACGTGCCAAAGCCATCAATGGCTATCTTACAGTCAACAACCTGTATTGCTTCACGAAGTATTCAGGCACCGACCCGGAGGTGGCCGTGCAGAACTTCAACGCCTCGCTGCCCGGCGTGGCATATGACAGGTCGCGCACGCCGCGCTCTAAGGACTGGACGCTTGGCGTGAGTGTCACATTCTAAATTCGATTTCTTTTTTACTCTCTTTCCGTTATGAAAAAGGTATTCAAATATATTTATTTAGCAGTTGCAGCCTTCGGCGCGTTGTCGGTCGTCTCGTGCAACGACTGGCTTGAGCTTATGCCCGAAGACAGCACTATCGAGGAAGAGTTCTGGAAGAACGGCAATCAGGTGGAGAGCGTAGTGCGCGCCTGCTACCGCTATATGCAGGAGGACAACGTGATGCAACGCATCATTCTGTGGGGTGAGCTCCGTTCCGATGAAGTTCAGAATGGGCCAAGTATTTCGTCTGCCGAGACCGATATTGTCAATGCCAAAGTTAAGTCGAGCAATGCATATTGCAACTGGGCTGCGCTATATACGGTCATCAACGATTGCAATAAGGTGCTTGAATACGCCCCGGCTGTGCGCGAGAAAGATGCCAACTTCGATGAAGCCACGTGCCAGGCATATATGGCTGAGGCCTACACCATTAGGGCCCTCTGCTACTTCTATCTTCTGCGCACTTTCCGCGATGTGCCTTTAGTGCTCGAGAGCAGCAAGACCGATGAGTATGACTATAATGTAAGTAACCGCGATACAGCGGCTTGGATAGCCTACTACAAGATGCCGGTGACCGTAGCCTCTTTCTCGTCCGAGACCAATCCTTTGGTGGATCAGGAGCATTACGTCCTCGACCGTATGATTGACGATTTGAAGTTAGCCGTCGGTTATGCCGTCACCGAATGGGACGATGAGGCAGAGAGCCACGGACGCGTCACGCGCCGTGCTGTCGAAGCCCTGTTGGCTGACTACTATCTCTGGCGAGCATCCATAAACCAGACTGTCGATGCCGTCAAGGCCAAGGCCGACTATCAGGAGTGCATCGCCCTATGCGATGCTGTAGCACGCGAGTCGGCTGAGATGGAGGATGCAAACTTCGTTGCCGGCGCTAATCTGCTGCAAGACGTATTCTACAGCGGGAACTCCGCCGAGAGCATCTTCGAGTTGAACTTCACCACAAATGGTTATGCCAACAATGCCACGGCCAACCTCTATGGCAACACGGTCAAGAGCCGCAACCCTCATCTGCTCGCAGCAGTGAGCTTGCAGGCGCTGTTCAATCAGAACAAGGCCGGCAGCGATGAAGCTGACTACGACTATCGCAGTAAGGATTTCTTCAACGTCAAGGACAACCGCATCTTTAAGTACGAAGGGCAGACGCCGCCTGCCGAGTTCAGCTCGCGTTCTGCCACCTATACATACCGGGGCTCAAGCAGTCAGGCCAACTGGATTTTCTACCGCCTGGCCGACATATATCTTATGAAGGCTGAGGCTTTGGCCCAGATTGCCGAGACGACCGAGGAATTGGATGCCGTAGTGTATCTCTGCAACAAGACCTACATCCGAGCATGCACAGACAATGCCGAGGTGAAGGATTCTCTCGACCACGCCGCTTATGCTTCGCCGTCCGACGTTCAGCGTCTTGTGCTTACCGAGCGCCAGCGTGAACTGATGTTCGAGGGCAAGCGCTGGTTCGACCTTCTGCGTCTGGCCCGCCGCAATGGCGATGTGGCAGCCAGTTGGCAATACATCGAGTCGCGCTACGACGAGGACGTGACCACCATACGCAATAAGATGACATCAATCGAGGCGTGGTACTTGCCACTCTACCTCAACGAGACAAAGATCAATGGCAATCTTCGCCAGAACGCATATTACGAATCACAAGATGAATGAAGAGCAGCATGAAAAGAATAAGTAAATATCTATACATCGTGGCCGGCGCCTTCGTGGCGCTGCATCCGCTGGCGAATACTTCCTGCCAGGATGCCGAGTGGGACGACCACTACTCAGCCATCGGCACTACGGCCACTTCGTCGCTGATGCAACAGCTTCGCAGTCGCAGCGAGTTCTCGGACTTCGTGACCCTGCTTGAGCAGACGGGCGGCGACAGCATTCTCGCTTACGACCAGACGTTTACTGTCTTTGCCCCCACAAATGCGGCCCTCGCCGGCCTTAAGGCTACGGACGGCACGCTGACCGAGGTCGTGAAGAATCATGTGGCCCGCTACATCTACGGCCCTTCGAATCTTGTCGATACAACCTACTTGCGCGTCAAGATGCTCAATGGCAAGTATCAGGAGCTGACGCGCGAGTCCGGTGATGTCGCCTTTGCTGGCATACCCCTGTCGGGCGAGCCTATTACGGCAACTAATGGAATAATCTATGCTCTCGACCGCAAGGCTGAGTATTACGGTAACCTTTGGGAACTGTTGGCCAATGGCACGGGGCGCTACGACTCGCTCTACCACTACATCGCAGCCTTCAACGACACCACGACGGCGAAATCACTCGTAGAGGTTGGCAAGAACAGTCGCGGCCAGACGCTCTATTTCCACAACAAGTGGATGCAGAAGTACGGGGCTATAAACCTCGAAGACAGCCTCTACACAGCCTTCCTGACTACGAATGCCGGATGGAACGAAGCTTACGCCGCCATCAGTCCTTATTTCCGCACCTTCGGCTCGCTCATAGAGGACCGTACGCCTACAAGCTCTTTTAACTATCGTCGCAGCTATGAGATCGGCATGCCCGTGAGCGATTCGCTTCAGGATATCCACACTCGCGAAACTATAGCCCGCGATCTCCTCTTCCGCCGCCGCCCCGACTTCATCACCCCGGCCGGCGACACCCTCATGACGACTGCCGGCGACACCTACCACCATCCAGCCTATCTTATCGAAGGGCTCACTCCGCAGACGGCGAGCAATGGCCAATACTACTCTGTCGACCGCCTGCCACATCACGCAGAGGACCTCTTCTTGAAACCCATAAAGATAGAAGCAGAGAAGTCTGCCGGCCGCGAGTTCCTATATTCTACACTGACAAACCGCAATGCAGCCGAAGGCAATATGCGCGACACCGTGTCGAACATGAACTTCCTCGAGGTCGTCAACACCTCGACAAACAATCTCACGCCTCCGCAAGTTGTCTTCAACATCCCCAACGTCCTGGCCGCCAAATACAACATCTATGCCGTGTTCGTCCCGGCCCAGGCTTTCGACACGCTGGCAATAGGCTACCGCCAGCCTGACACCATCGTCTGCCGGCGCGACACCGTCATCAATCGCATACAGTATCATGCCGGCGACGAGGCTGTCATCAAATATCCCTACTACGATGCCGACAGCACCAAGGTCTGCTTCTATCTGAGCTATGTCCATGAGCAGCCCAACAGCTCGGGATATAATATGTACCGTGACGAAAAGATAGATAAAGACCCTGACACTGGAGAATTCTTCATAACCAAAGGCTACGAGATGACCAAGTTCCTTGTGGCGCGCAATTTCCAGTTCCCCTTTGCTAATTACACGGCTTCGGCCTTTGCCGACCGCGATGCCCAGACGGTTAACACGAAGATATGTGTTGCCACGAACCTTACGAACACAGATAAACGTACGATGGGCTATACTATGCGAATAGATTATCTGATTCTTGAACCTGTAATTGAATAATCGTCTTGACCACTATGAAAAGTTTAATTCTTGCTTTATGCATCTCGGTCTGCGCAGCGCAGACGATGGCTCAATCCGGCAAAGGAGTGGTTGAGGGACGAGTCGTTGACGTAGCCACTGGTGATGGCATCGTCGGTGTCAACGTCCGTGCAGGTTCCGTGCAGGTCTTCACCGATTCTGTCGGCCACTATCGTTTGCCTGGACTCTCGGGCGTGGCCTCAATAGAATTCCAGAGTGAGGGCTTCGTCAGCCGCAGCGTGCTGGTGCCGGTGGGTGCCGACAGCGTCCACGTCGGCGATGTTTACCTCTCGGATGTTGCCTTCTCGCCACTGTCAGCTCAGTACAAGGCTTACACCAACACGCCGGCACTCTCTGTCGATGAAGCGCTTGCCGATTATCTTGCCCACGACGTCCGCTCAGTACGTCGTAGTGGGCAATATGGCATTGGCAGCCAGATGTTCGTTCGCGGGCTCAACTCACTTAATGCCAATGCCTCGCCCCTCATCGTGGTAGATGGAGTCATCATGGAAGAGTTCCCGGGTGAGGCTTCTGTCCACGGAGGCTTCCACATCAATCGCCTGCTCGACATCGACGCTCAGGACATCGAACGTGTAGAGGTCGTCAAGGACGCCACATCGCTCTATGGCTCGAAGGGTGCCAATGGCGTAATCCTCATCTACACTAAGCGGGGCCTCACCGATCAGACCCGCATCACGCTTAATGCCAGCCTGACGACGAAGCAACGCCCGCATCTGCCGCAGATGATGAACGGGCAGGAGTTCCGGCGCTACGTCTCTGAGGTATATCAGGGCAGCGACAATGGAAATACTGCCGCAGGCGGCTTCGAAGGGCTTTTCAACGAGAATCCTGCCGACCGCTCTTACTCTGCCAACCATAATTATACGGATTGGAACGACGAGGTCTACCACACGGGACTCCTGCAACGCTACTCGCTGGGTATTCAGGGCGGCGACGACGTGGCTCGCTACAATGTCTCGGTAGGCTATCTCAATGGCGGCGAGACTGTACGCAACGTAGATTTCTCGCGTATCAACACCCGTGTCAATGCTGACATCAATCTTACGAAATGGTTCGACCTCGGGGCCGAAGTCTACTTCAGCCGTGTCGAGCGTGAGCTGCGCGACGATGGCGCCAATGCATTTACCTCGCCGACATTCACCGCACGCATCAAGTCGCCATTCTTCAATCCTTTCAGCTTCACCGACGACGGTTCTACGCTGACGCGCACCCTTGCTGGCGTCGATGCCCTCGGCGTCACCAACCCGCGTGCCCTCATCGAGAATGCCAAGGGCGGCCACAAGCAGTATCGCTTCAGCATCAACGCCACGCCCACCTTCCGCTTCGGCAAGGACTGGACCGTACGCGGGCAGTTTGCCTACTATCAGGATAAGACCAACGAGCATTATTTCTCGCCGATGACTGGTGTGACGCCGCAAAAGCTGGAGAACCTCGGCATGAGCTACAACACCGTCAAGGAGCAAGACATCAGCCAGTCGAGCATCTATGGCGACATCAATGTGGGCTACCACCACCTCTTCGCCGACAGCCACGACCTGAGCGTCAGCCTCGGCCAGCGCGTCTTTGCTAACTCCTATAAGAGCAACTACGGCGAAGGCCACAACACCGGCGACGACCAGATCTACAACCTGTCGACCAACCTCGACTACCTGCAGACCGACGGCAACGATGTCCACTGGAACAGCACATCGCTATACTTGCAGGCACGTTACACATTAAATAATAAATACAGCCTGTGGGCTGTGGCTGCAGCCGACGCCTCGTCGCGCTTCGGAGCTGAGGCCTCAGGCTCGTTCTCGGCGCTCGGCACACGGTGGGCCCTTTTTCCTTCGGTGGGCGCAAGCTGGAATGCCAAGGGCGAGCGTTTCCTCAGTGGCGCAGCATGGCTTGATGCCCTCAAGCTCCGTGCTTCATGGGGCATGAGCGGCAACGATGCTATCGATGCCGTAGCCTCCTGGGGCTACCTCGCGCCCGTCAACTACGCCGGCGTCGCCACAGGGCACGTCATCAGCAACCTGCGCAACGACAAGCTCAAGTGGGAGACCACCACCAAACTTACCGCCGGCATCGAGATGGCTTTCCTCCGCGACCGCCTCAGCTTCAGCTTTGATGTCTACCGCCACCAGACTGATGACCTGCTCAACTATCGCAATGCCGACCGCCTCTCAGGTCAGTCGTACTACCTGACCAACGCCGGCAGTCTCAAGAATGTGGGCTTTGAGGCTCAGGTCAACGGCAAGCTCGTCGCTACGCGAAGTTTCAAATGGCATATGGGCCTCTCGCTCAACCACTACAAGAATGAGATTACTGACCTGCCCGAGGGCGAGTTCATCACCGAGGTCCTCAATGGTTTCATCCTCTCGCGCAAGGGCGAAGCAGCAGGCGTGTTCTATGGCTATAAGTCGGCCGGCGTCTTTGCCACTACGGCCGAGGCTGCTGCTGCCGACCTCAAGGTTCGCAATGCCGACACGTCGCTCAGCACCTTTGCTGCCGGCGACATCCATTTCCTTGAGCCTAATGCAGAGTATGCCGACGGCATCATCGACGAGAACGACCGCACCGTCATCGGCGACCCCAATCCCGACCTCACCGGAGCGCTCCTCAGCCGTTGGCAGTGGCGCCGCTGGGAGCTCGACCTCCACTGCTCGTTCCAGCTCGGAGGCGATATCTACAACTATCAGCGCAGTCAGCTTGAAGCTATGAGCACCCTGCACAACCAGAGCCGCAACGTCCTGAACCGCTGGCACGCCGACGGGCAGCTGACCGACGTCCATCGCGCCACCTATGGCGACCCGCTGGGCAACAGCCGTTTCTCCGACCGTTGGATTGAGGACGGCTCCTTCTTCAAGATCCGTCAGCTGCGCCTGGCCTACAACCTGCCCATCAATAATCCTTTCATCGAAGGGCTCTCGGTATGGGCTGCCGTCGACAATGTCTACACGTTCACACGATATCTCGGAGCTGACCCTGAGTGCTACTATGGCAACTCGGTGCTTACGCAGGGCATCGACTTCGGCTTGCTGCCTTCGTGCCGCACGTTCTCTTTTGGTGTTAAACTGAATCTCTGATCCGCAATGAAATACTTACTCAACACACTTTCAACTCTCGGCATAGTATTGGCTATGGCCTTTATGTCAGCCTCTTGCAGCGACTTCATCGAGGTCGATTCCAACAGCGTAATCCCCTCCGATGACTATAAGATTACCGATCGCGCCACCGCACGTTATACTATGTTCGGCATATTGTCGCAACTTCAGGGCGTGGCCGATAAGTACGTAGTCGTGGGTGAGCTCCGAGGTGATTTGCTTGCAACGACCGAGAATTCCACGCAGGACCTGCGCGATATCGCCGCTTTCCAGGCCGACTCGCTCAATGCCTACCATCTGGAGTCAGACCTCTATGCCATCATCAACAGCTGCAACTATCTGCTCAGCCGCATTGACACTGCCGTCGTCGTCACCAACGACATAGGCGAGCGCGAACAGGTCCTCAAATATGAGATGACGCAAGCTACGGCCATACGGGCTTGGGCTTACCTCCAGCTGGTACTTGACTACGGCACAGCTACTTACTACATCGAGCCCATCACCTCCGTCGACCAGACTGTCGATGGCCGCGGGATGGACATCGAGGCTCTGCTGCCGGTGCTGATAGCCGACCTTCAGCCTTGGATTCCCGCCGATGCCGAGACGCGCGAGCATATGCCCGACTACGGCACCGTGGACCGCTTCGCCTCCGCTCAACTCTTTATCCCCCTGCGCGTGCTTCTCGGCGACCTCTACCTCTACCTCAATGACTACGAGCAGGCGGCCCGTATGTACTACGCCCACCTGCTCAGCAACGGCCTCACCGTGCTCCCGCGTCGCAACAGTTGGACTGACAACACCTTCACGCGCGAATCTGGCAACTGGACGAGCCTCTTCTCCACAGCCAGCGAGATGCAAACCGTAGTCCAATGCACAGACAACTATGTCAACAGCCAGTCGCATCTGGCCGACATCTTCAGCCCCACGGCCGATTATCTGTTAGCCCCCTCTGCTGCAGGCCTCAATACGTGGGAGTCGCAGACCTACGCCTATGGCTCGTCGGTAAGCACGCAAGGCGACCTTCGAGGCCCTTACGGCACCTACGACTACGTCACCGTAGCCAAAGGCGCCACAGAGACAGAGGTAGCCGCCGTGACTAAGTACAAGAACCTCGAGCAGACAGTGGCGCTCTATCGCACTTCGACCATTTATCTTCGCTATGCCGAAGCAATCAACCGCCTCGGCAAGCACAATATGGCCTTTGCCCTGCTGAAGTACGGCCTCAATCGCGAGAAACTCCTCGTGCCATCGTACGTCCCGGCAAGCGAGTTTACCGATGAAGAGGGCCAGGTCATCGACTTCCTCGACTTCGGCCAAGGCAACCTCAACTACAATCAAGTCTTCGCCTCGAACGCAGCCATGCACTCCCGTGGCTGTGGCGAACGCATTACGGACTTCCGCAGTTATGCCATAGAGTCGGGCGTGGACAGCCTCCTCTTCGTCGAGAATCAGCTGCTGACCGAGATGGCTCTCGAGACAGGCTACGAAGGCAACCGTTTTGCCGACATCTTCCGAATCGGCCGCCATCGTGCAGAGCCTTCATTCGTCGCAGCCACCATAGCTCGCCGCGACCCCTCGCTCGAAGCACTGCTGCAAGACGAGCAGCGCTGGTACCTGCCGCGCAGCTACACCGGCAAGCGTTGACAATGCGGCCGGTCGCATCAGACTGTCTCACCGGTGAGACAAGCCAATTCGACCGGTCGCGTGGACCTGTCTCACCGGTGAGACAGCCCCTTCCGTCCGACATCATCCGAACCCTCATATCATAGTTAGTTAGTAATTGGTTAGTTTGTAGTTCGCCATCTGTAGGCCCTGTGGTCGCAGATGGCGTTCTTTTTTTGTTATGCAATTAAGTAAAAAACAATTGTTGTGCGTAATAATAAATACAATACAGCCTTCGTTATTTATAAAAATAACAGCCATTGATACGTAAACTACAGAAAATATCAGCATTATGCAGCCTGCTTGTCATAGCCTTGACTGAAGTGTGGGCCGCACGTGCCCTGCCTTTCTCGTTGGCAGAGGTGCGCTTGCTCGACATTGCCGGCCAGAGCCAATCGCCATGGCGCCGTAATCAGCAGCTCGACTCGGCGTGGATTTGCTCATTCCCCACGTCGCGTTTGCTCCACTCCTTCCGCACTACGGCAGGGGCTTGGACGGCATACGAAGGCGGCTACAGCGGGCGCGAGAAGGTAGATAAGCTCGGGGGTTGGGAAAGCCTCGACTGCGACTTGCGCGGTCACGCCGTTGGCCATCTGCTTTCGGCCTACGCCCTTATGTATGCCAACACGGGCAGCGAGGTGTTTCGCCTCAAGGGCGACTCGTTGGTGCAGGGCATTCGCGAGTGTCAGCTGCTTATGGGCACGGGCTATGTAGGAGCAGCACCCGAAGGGTTGCTGAAGCGCAACCTAGCCGGCACGTCAGTGTGGGCGCCATGGTACACCCTGCACAAACTCATGGCCGGCCTGGTGCTGCAGTACCGTCTTGCAGGCAACAGCACCGCCCTCGATATATGCAGAGATTTCACAGCATGGGCTTCTCGCTTCCTCGGCGAGGAGAATCTGAGCGCATATGTCCATTCCGCGGGCGACGGCCCGCAGACAGTAGAAGAGGTGCGCCGGCGTGCATTGCGCAATGAGTTTGGGGGCATAGGCGAGAGTTTCTATGATATCTTCGACCTCACCCACGATGCGAATGCCCTGGCCTGCGCACAGTTCTTCTACCATAATGAGAAAATAGACCCGCTCTATGCTGCCAACTTTGACATGGGCACTCAGCACGCCAACACCTTCCTCCCCAAGGTGGCTGCCGAGCTGCGCAGCTACGAGCTCGGAGTAGGCCTTAACCCGCACGCCACGCCTGAGGCTTTCAGCAGTCAGCTGCTGATGGCCGATGCCTTCTGGCACGAGCTGACGTCGAAACACATATTAGCCCCAGGCTGCCTTAGCGATAAGGAACACTTCTTTGACCCGGCAGAGACTTCAAAACATCTCACGGGAAATACCGGCGAAACGTGCTGTACCTACAACCTGCTTAAGCTCACACGCACACTCTACAGCTACGACCCCTCAGACCCCGCTTTCTTCGACTACTACGAGCGTGCCCTCGTCAACCACATCCTCGGCCAGCAGGATCCCCAAACGGGAATGGTGCATTATTTCCTGCCCATGCAGACAGGGGCCTACAAACTCTATTCTACCTACGACCGTTCATTCTGGTGCTGCGTCGGCAGCAGCTTCGAGAGCCATGCCAAATATGCCGAGAGTATCTATTGGCATTCGCCGCAGTCCGACACTGTCTACGTGAACCTGTTCATCCCCTCGCAACTGCAATCTGCGGGACTTGCTATCAAGATGCAGACTGACTTTCCGGCCTCAGGACGTGTCGACCTTACGATAGACTCCGATAAGCGCGTAGTGGTCATGGTGCGACAGCCGGCGTGGGCTCATAAGGCAGGAAAACGTAAGGCCTACAAAAGCTTCGTCGTAAAAGGGCGTAAAGTGCTGCGACTGAATTACCCTATGGCCCTCCACACGGAATCTACGCCCGACGATGCCTCGAGATTCGCACTATTCTATGGACCCGTGCTCCTGGCCGGGCAACTGGGCACAGAAGGCATTGGCGCCGGCGATGAGCGCACGGGCCGAGGCTTCTTTTCCGACCCCAGCCGGCATAACGACTACTATGGCTTCGACTACAGGGTGCCTGAGGAAATCAGTGCCGTGCACCTTGACCCCTCAAGACTTATGCAGACAGCCACGCTGGAGTGGCTTACGCCCGACGGCATCATCGTCCGCCCTCTCTACGCCACACACCGCCAGCGCTACGTGTCTTATTGGAATAAATAACTCAGTCACAATAATTAATAACATTGATGTATAGATTCAATAAACATATGTTTGTAAAGAAATATGCTATCATAGCGTTGTTGCTTTGCATGATCATGCCATGCGGGCTTTATGCAGAGGCCCCCAAGACCGGTTGCTACTGGTTTTGGATGAATGGCAACATCTCTAAGGAAGGTATCACCAAGGACCTTGAATATATGCATGCGGCAGGCATAGAGTCGGCCACGGTATTCGATGCCTGGATAGGCGTGCAGCAAGGTCCTGTTGATTATGGCTCACCCGAGTGGAGGGCATGCCTCAAATGGGCATGTGCCGAGGCCAGGCGCCTGGGCCTGAAGCTGATGTTGCACAGCGCGCCCGGCTATTCAGCTGTCGGCGGCCCGTGGATCACGCCTGAGGAGTCGATGAAGGAACTGACGTGGAGCGTTTCCGACAAGAAAACCCCGCCCGTGCCAAGCCACAAGCAGGGATTCTATCGCGACATCAAGACCTTCCGCAACAACACGGCCGACGAGATGCAACCGCTCGACAAGCATCTCGAGAAAGGCGAGGCGACAATAGTCACCTTGAAAAACAAGAAACCGTTCATAGGACTGAATATTTGGCGCGGAAAACGCGAGACACCACTCGATCCTTTCGACGGACCGCGTGACTACGCTCCACAACTGACTATTGAACTCAGCACCGACGGCCGACAGTGGACCGAGGTCGGAAAGGCTACGGGACCGGCGCTGAAGGCTCGCGACATACCCTTGCATTTCCACCTCAACACCGCCGAAGGCATCGAAGCCCGCTACCTGCGTCTAACAAGCAATCGCAGCACTAACCTTGCCCGAATAGAAATCCTCACAGCCGAAGGCTCGGGCATCTCTTATCGGCGCGTAGGCTATACCACCAACGGCCAGGAGTGCACGGCAGCATGCCAGTCGGGCCTCGGCCTCGAAGTGGACAAGCTTAGCAGGAAAGGCATAATGGCACATTGGAACAAATTCCTCAAGCCTCTGCTCGATGAACTCCGCGACTACTGCGGCACTACGCTTACACACATGATGCTCGATAGTTGGGAGGCTGGAGGGCAGGACTGGACCGAGTCGCTCGGCGCCGACTATCTCACCACGGACGAAGGCAAAGATTTCGTGCGCGGAAGCATTTATCGCAACAACAGCACCAAGGCACGACTGTGGCAGCAGGAGTTTCTCGAGACCTACAAGACGTTGCTCGAGCCTTATGGCCTGCAACTGGCAGGAGAACCTTATGGTAACGGCGACTTCGACCGCAAGGAATACGGCCTCGCGCTCGACCTGCCCATGAGCGAGTATTGGGCACGGAGCCACTACGGAAGTATCGACCGTCCGCGCTTCGTGACGCGCTACGGGCGCACAGCAGGGCGCCCCTTCATCGGCTGCGAGTGCTTCACGGCCTACCCCGGCGATGCCGACATACCGGCCACGCTGAGCAGCTTCCGCGACGACATCGACAAGCTCTGCGATGCCGGTGTCAACTATTTCGTCCTACATTGTGTTGCGCATCAGGCTGACGATGCCCAGCCGCTCACAATGGGCCCCTTCGGCACACGTTTCGACCGCGCACACGCCAACGTCGACTCCGTGCGCGCTATCACCGACTACATTCGTCAGCGCATCGAGCTGCAGAGTCATAGGGCAGAGTTCGATTTCTACACTTCGCTCGATGCTCCTTACGATGCCAAGAACGAGGCCCTTACTGAGGGCATGCGGGCTTACATTCGTCTGCCCCGCGGGCAGCGCGAGGTAAAAGCCGTGCTTTATTGCCATCAGAATATGACCGAGGAGGTGCTCTTCCGCAACGCTCAGTTCACACACAAGATGGACAGCCTCGGCATAGCCATGGCCTTCGTCCAGCGAGGCTCGCAGAACTGGGACGTCACGGTCAAGGACGCTCAAGGCCGTTCGTGCCAGGAACGCTTCGAGCAACTGATGAAGGCTTTTGCCGAGGGTACGGAGCATCCCGAGATAGCTTCGGCCAAGGTAATTCCTTTCGGACATTCGGCACAAGCCACCTTCCCCTGGAACTTCGCAGCGTGGAACCCTGAGCGCACGCTCTGCATCATATCATACCACGGCGATGCTCCACGCACCAACCTTTGCGGCTACGGCGGAGCTAACGTGGAGTGGGGCCGCACACGCAATATCGACCGCATACCCGCATTGATGGTCGAGGGCGAATATGAGTGGTGGGAAGGCCGCGTCAACCCGGCCCTCGCCTTCCGTATGCACTATCCCGACTCGCGCATCTCATTCCTCTGCGATGCCGGGCGCGGACATTTCGACCTCTGTCAGCAGACGATGGACTATATGGCCCTCTTCATAGAGAAAGCCATGCACTACACCCCGGTCTCAACGCAGCCAACAGGTGGCGAACTGAACCCCTTCATACCGCAGGCGGCTGACGGAGTCTATTACTCCCGATGGTACGAGGACGGCCACGAGACCACCGACCCGCACGACCAGTTCTGGTACTTCGACGACGAGATGGTGCGCCTCACCAAAGCCCGCTACGACGAGCACAAAGGCAAGCGCATGCAATACGTCTCAGCCCGCATGAACGGGCAACTGCTGACCTACAACAAACAGAGCCACGTGAAGATAAATGTGAAGTGTGCGGAAGATACTTTCTCGCTCGAGCCCGTCTTCGTCAATGCCGACCGCGACGCTCTCAGCGACAGCCATGCTCAGGTGCGGCCGCGCATCGTGCTCATCTCAGGCCCAGCTATTCAGACGGGAGAGTACACCTTCAAGGTCGACCCGCTCTATTTCGGCAAAGACCCGAAGCGCCTGTGGACGGGCGTCACGCTCTCCGTTGAGGCCGATGGCGATGCCGACTACAAGCCTGTTCAACAGGAAATCAACGTGCAGGTGGACATTAAATAAGTAACATCGTAAATATTTAAATAGTAAATCCAAGAGATGCTCTCAACACTTCTTCTCGCAGCCCTGACGCTCGTCTCGCCAAACGGCGAGCACCAGGTGACGTTTCATCAGCAGCGCCAGACCGACGGCACGTTTGCTACGCTCTATAGCGTGCAGTATCGTGGTCGTGATGTGGTGCTCGACAGCCGCTGCGGCCTCAACCTCGACAACCGCTCGTGGGAGATGGCCCTGGGCTTTCGCGAGCTGCATCAGTATGCCGACTGGATGGCACCTATGGAGCTCGACTCCGTGCGCACGTTTCCTGCCGTTGACAACGAATACCATAACCTCTACGGCGAGCGCTCCACGGTGCACGAGCGCTACACCAGCGCCACGCTTTACCTCAGCCGCAAGCCCGAGCTGCCTGTCGATGAGCTGACGGCGCCGCTCAGCCCTGCCGGCTATGAGGCGCGCGCTCAGCGCCAACACGGCGCTACCGTCAGCAGCAACTATCGCCTCAACATCGAAGTGAGGGCCTACGACGAGGGCATAGCCTTCCGCTATTTCTTCCCTGAGCACCCGGCGGCTATCTTCCACAAGGTGGTGGCTGACGAGACCGAATACTCCCTGCCCGCGGGCACTAACGCCTGGAGCGAGCAGTGGGCGCAGGCTTTCTTCGAGCATAAGCCCGTAGGCGAGCTGACGCGCCCCGTGGAGATGGCCCTGACGCTCGACTACGCCAGCGGCATTTGGGCAGCACTGCTCACGGCCGACGTCGACGACTGGTGCCTGACGCGCCTGCAAACAAAAAGCGGGACCGCCAACACCTTGCAATCGGTGATGTACAGTCCCGTGGACATCGTCACTTACTATGCTACGCCGTGGAAGGTAATCATAGCAGCCGACACGCCAGGACAGCTGCTCGAGCGCAACGAGCTGGTGAACATGCTCAACCCGCCATGCCAGATTGCCGATGCCGCCGAGTGGGTCGTTCCCGGGACGATTATGCGCGAGACCACGCTGACGATGGAGGGCGCTCGCGCCACCATCGACTTCTGTGCTGAGCACAACATCCGCTATATGCTCTTCGACTGGAAATGGTATGAGCCCTGCACCAGCCACGACGGCGATGCCACGAAGGTAATCCCGCGGCTCGATATGCCCGAGGTGTGCCGCTACGCGCGCTCGAAGGGCGTGGGCGTGTGGCTCTACGTCAACCAGCACGCACTGATGAAGCAGGCCCGCGAACTCTTCCCCGTGCTCCGCGAGTGGGGCGTCACGGGCGTGAAGAGTGGCTTCGTGCAATATGCTTCGCACCGTTGGGCCACTTGGCTTCATGACCTTGTGCGCCTTGCCGCCGAGAACCATTTGCTCATGAACATCCATGACGAATACCGACCGTCGGGCTTCTCGCGCACCTTCCCCAACCTTCTCACCCAGGAGGGCATCTGCGGCAACGAGGAGTTCCCCGATGCCACGCACAACGTCACGCTGCCCTTCACGCGCATGCTCAACGGCGCGGCCGATTACACTATCTGCTACTACGACCGGCGCCTGCGCACCACCCACGCTCACCAGCTGGCTGCCTCCATGGTGTTCTACTCGCCGCTGCAGACCGTCTTCTGGTACGACCGCCCGCAGATGGCCCACGATGAGCCCGAGCTCGCGTGGTTCGACTGTCTCCGCACTACATGGGACGAGAGCCGCGTGCTCTCAGGCCGCCCCGGCGAGCACATCGTCATGGCCCGCCGCAGCGGCTCGACGTGGTACGTAGGAGCCATGACAGGCAACGAGGCCCGCGAACTCGACATAGACCTGCACACCATCCTCCAAACAGGTCGTCGCTACACACTCTATGCCTACGAAGACGACCCCGCCGTTGCCACCCAGACCCACGTGCGCTGCTCCAACCGCACCCTCCGCCTCACTTCCAAGAGCAAACCCCTGCACATCAGCCTCTTGCCATCGGGCGGCGCTGCCTTCCGAATTGAAGAGACAAAGTAATTTATATTCACACACACAAACTATGCGCAAATTATTTACAGCTTTTATAGCCATGGTCGCGGTGGCCCTGACTTTCTCGTGCTACCAACCCGCCCCCGACTCCGCCGCGGCCATCAAGGCCGACCTGGCCTATTGCGACAGTCAGCTGCATCGTACGCTGGCTGAGCTCGCCGACTCCTCCGGGCACATCGACTACACTATGTCGCCCCGCAATATCCTCGCGGGCGAGAGCCACTGGAACCTGCGCAAGGTCGACAAGGCCGAGTGGTGTGGAGGATTCTTCCCCGGCATACTATGGTATGACTATGAGGCGACGGGCGACACGGCCATACTGCGCCAGGCACGAAACTTCACCGAGCCGCTGGCTTTTTTGGCTACGACGCCGGCCTACGACCACGACCTGGGCTTCCTCGTCATCACCAGTTTCCTCAACGGCTACCGCCTCACGGGCGACGAGAGCTACCGACAGGTGCTGCTGGCCTGTGCCGACACGCTGGCCACGCTCTTCAACCCGCGCGCCGGCACCATCCTTTCGTGGCCCCGTCATGTTGGCGACTATGGCGGCCACAACACCATCATGGACAATATGATCAACCTCGAGCTGCTCTTCTGGGCTTCCAAAAACGGGGGCAACGACTCGCTGCGGCAGATTGCTATGAGCCATGCCGACACCACCATGGCCTACCACTTCCACGACGGCGCAATAGGCTATCACGTTGCCGTCTACGACTCTATCGACGGTCACTTCCTCCGCGGCTGCACTCATCAGGGTCTGGCAGACTCCAGCATGTGGGCGCGCGGACAGTCGTGGGCCATCTACGGCTACACCATGTGCTACCGCTACACTCGCGAGCAGCGCTACCTCGACTTCGCGCAGAAGGTGGCAGATGCCTATCTCGAGCGGCTGCCAGAGGATGGCGTGCCCTTCTGGGACTTCGACGACCCGCGCATAGCCACTTCAGGGCTCAACGACCTCACGCCTTCCGAGAGCGTGGCACCGCGCGACGCTTCGGCAGCCTGCGTCGTGACGTCGGCACTGCTCGACCTGGCCGACTACGTCGCTCCCGATAAGGCCGCTGCCTACCGCCATGTAGCTTACCGCACTCTCCAGACGCTGCGAAACCACGAATGGCGCGGAGCTGAGCGCTGCCCCGCCTTTCTCCTACACAGCACAGGCCACCATCCCGCCTACTCCGAGGTCAACGCCTCAATCAGCTACGCCGACTACTACTACATCGAAGCCCTCATCCGTGCACGCCGGAGGCTGTGAGGACGCGGCGGGCCGCTCTATCCTGCGCGATGTCTCAAGTAGCAACAGCTTTGAATTATGTTAATTACGGCAATTCGTTTCCATTCCTCCCGAAGTTATTTATCCAAATCAGTGTAAAAGATATTCCTCCGAATTAGTTTCTAATTTCCGATATGAAACCCAAACGTCTTTTGCTGTTTGTGGCTATGACGATAGCCCTCAGCTGCGGCGCACAGAACCGCCGCCTGTGGTACACACAGCCTGCCAAGCAGTGGCTGGAGGCCTTGCCCATAGGCAACTCACACCTCGGCGCCATGATCTATGGCGGTCCCGACACCGAACAGATTCAGCTGAACGAAGAGACTTTCTGGTCCGGCGGCCCCCACGACAACAACAGCCCCGAGGCCAAGAGCCACCTGCAGGAGGTGCGCCGTCTCATCTTCGAAGGCAAGGAGGCTGAGGCCCAGAAGCTCATCGACAAGTATTTCATCCGTGGGCCTCATGGAATGCGCTTCCTTCCGCTGGGCAACGTATTCCTCAAATTCTGGAACCACAGCAACGCCACGGCCTACGAGCGCGACCTCAGCCTCGACGATGCCGTCGCCAGCGTCAGCTACAACGTCGGCGGCGTCAGCTACCGGCGGCAGATGATAGCCTCCCTGGCCGATAACGTGATTGCCGTTAAGCTCACGGCCGACCAAGGTGCCCGACTCAACTTTTCCGTGTCCTACGAAAGCCCGCTCCCGACGCAGCAGCGCGTCGGCAACCACTGCATCACAGCCGTCGTCAAGGGTGCCGACCACGAAGGCATCAAGAGCGCCCTCTCGGCCGAATGCCGCGTATGGGTGGAGACCGTGGGCGGCAGCGTCGCCGACGGCCAGGGCACGGTAGTCGTTCGCGAGGCCACCGAGGCCACCGTCTTCATCATAGCTGCCACCAACTTCGTCAACTACCACGACGTCAGCGGCAACGCCGCGGACAAGAACGACGCCACGCAGGCTGCGCTGCGCGGGCAGACTTTCGAGGCGCTCATGGCACGCCACCTCGACAGATACCACAGCCAATACCAGCGCGTCAGCCTCTCGCTGCCCACATCGCCCAACTCCGCATTGCCCACCGACAAGCGTCTGGCAGCCTTCGCCAAAAGCGACGATGCCGACATGGCCGCGCTTATGTTCCAATATGGCCGCTACCTCCTCATCTGCTCCTCGCAGCCCGGCGGACAGGCCGCAAACCTCCAGGGCGTGTGGAACGATAAAGTATCTGCCATGTGGGACAGCAAATACACCATCAACATCAATGCCGAGATGAACTACTGGATCTCTGAGGTAGGCAATCTCAGCGACTCGGCCGAACCGCTCTTCTCGCTCATACGCGACATCAGCCAGACAGGGGCGCTGACGGCACGTCAGATGTACGGCTGCGGCGGGTGGATGGCGCACCACAACACCGACATATGGCGCATAGCAGGGCCCGTCGATGGCGCGCAGTGGGGCATGTTCCCCACGGGCGGAGCATGGCTCACGACTCACCTCTGGCAGCACTATCTCTTCACTGGCGACAAGGCTTTCCTGCACGCTAACCTTCCCATACTCCAGGGCGCCGCAGCTTTTCTGCTCGATTATATGCAGCGTCATCCCAAGTACGGCTGGCTGATGACCGTGCCCACGACATCGCCCGAGCACGGACCCGCCGGCACCGGCTCCACCATCACCGCCGGCGCCACCATGGACAACCAGATTGTCTTTGATGTTCTCACCCAGCTGCAGCAGGCCATGAAAGCCCTCGGCCTGAGGGATGCCAAGCTCAACCGCCGTATCGACGAGGCCCTCGCAGCCCTGCCACCAATGCAGATAGGGAAGTACGGACAGCTGCAAGAGTGGCTCGTCGATGCCGACGACCCCAAGGACGACCACCGCCACATCTCGCATCTCTACGGCCTTTACCCCTCCAATCAAATATCGCCCTACACCCATCCCGAACTCTTCGCAGCAGCTGCCACCACACTCGCCCAGCGCGGCGATATGGCCACGGGCTGGAGTCTGGGTTGGAAGATAAACTTCTGGGCGCGCATGCTCGACGGCGACCACGCCCTGAAGATCATCACCAACATGCTTCACCTGCTGCCCGACGACAGCCGCATACAGCAATATCCCGACGGCCGCACCTATCCCAACCTCTTCGACGCCCATCCGCCTTTCCAGATCGACGGCAACTTCGGCTGCGCAGCAGGCATTGCAGAGATGCTCCTGCAGAGCCACGACGGCGCCGTACACCTCCTGCCTGCACTGCCTCAGAAATGGAGTCGGGGCTCCGTGCATGGGCTCTGTGCCCGCGGCGGCTTCGTCGTCGACGAGGAGTGGGCCGACGGTCGCCTCACACGTGCCGTCATCACCTCGCAGCGTGGAGGCCAGCTCCGCCTGCGCTCCTACGTCCCCCTCACAGGCAAAGGTCTGCGGGCTGCCAAAGGCGAGTGCCGCAACCCCCTCCTCGCCGTAGCCAAGATCAAAGCCCCCCTCATCTCATCAAAGCAGCAGACAGCTCCCGCCGACTCTATTCCCGCCTTCGTCCCCGCCCCCATTCGCAAAGTCTATGAGTACGACGTAACGACGAAAGCCGGCACACAAGTAGTGGTGAGGGGAGAATGACACGCTCGGTCCGTAAGTACGCTCCATACTTGGAGAATGACAAATGACAAATTCAGCCAGCCGCAGCAATTCGCTCTGCGGCTGGCTGGATTTTTATCCTCCCCCTCTCAGGCCTATCAATGTTCCCTGGCGATATCTTCAGCCATAGCGTTCAACGCCACGCAATCATCTCTGCTGATGTGCCGCTTGTCAGCATCATAAGGCCAGGGACTAAGGATCAGCACGCGCCCCGCAGCACAAGCATCAAACAACCCATGCGTAGGCTTATAATAATCCCGGAAACCATTGTCGGCAAGCACAATAAATGGCCGCTTTTCAGCTAAAAGCACATTCATCACAAGCTTCTCGTCAGGAGAGATAAACGGCGACACCATCACGCAGCCACCACGTGCAGCCAGCACGCAGCCGTTCATATAATCACGCAGGGGTTGACTGTAGCCATGCTTAGCCGCCTCAACCATCGTGCGCCTCACATGAACAGGCATAAACCGTGCAGCATGAAGCAGAGCTACATTCCCGACACCATCATAACTGCGGCCGGCTATCTCAATCCCCCTTTGCACCCTGAAGAATCCCGGCATGAGGCGTTTGGTCGCCAAACGCTGTGGATTCATCTGCACATATCTGATCATAGCATTTAACTGTCCGCGACGCGACAGCGGCCTAATAAATGGCCGCTCAGTAAAAATCGGAAAAGCATAATATCTCCCCCCTTCGTCCCTTGTCCCCGAATTCAATTCTGGCTCTTCCCCTGCTCTCTTCTCCCCTTCGTCCCTAGTCCCCGAATTCAATTCTGGCTCTTCCCCTGCTCTCTTCTCCCCTTCGTCCCTAGTCCCCGAATTCAATTCTGGCTCTTCCCCTGCTCTCTTCCCCCCTTCGTC
>JAFRNY010000056.1 GCA_017429945.1 Bacteroidaceae bacterium | reverse complement strand
TTCCAAGTTCCAAGTTGAAACGATATACTTACATAATAATTATTGCACTTGCCTTGGCGGGCTGCGGCACGGCACAGCGGACTAGGCAGGCGGCGAAGACCGTGGAGGCAGCCTCTGCGGCCAAGGGTGGCGTGGAGGTCGCGGCGCGCAAGGCGCTGAGCCTGAACGACCGTATGCGCCTTGACTATCTCTTTCAGGAGGCTTCGAAGCTGAAGCTGCAGGACCGCCACAGCGAAGCTTTGGATCTGCTGCGCCACTGCTATGACATAGCTCCTGATGCTCCGGAGGTGCTGTATGAGCTGTCGCTCTACGAACTGTATTTCCGCAACGATACGGTGGCCATTGACTTGCTGGAGCAAGCCACACGGCTCGACCCGCGCAATACGTTCTACAAGGAGGCGCTGGCGACATATTACCTTAACCGTATTCAGACGGAGAAAGCGCTGCCGTACCTCGAGGCTATAGCTGAGCTGAAGCCCACGCGCAGCGATGTGCTGGCACAGCTGACGCGTATCTACACCAGTCTCGACCGTCAGGCCGATGCCATACGTGCCCTGGACCGCATAGAGCTACTCGAGGGTAAGATGCCGAGCGTAAGCTATCAGAAATTTGCGCTCTACAAACGTATGGGGCAGCTGGACAAAGGGTTCGCGGAATTGGAAAGCCTCTGCCACGAATACCCCCACGACATGAATTACCGCCTCGCCATCGCCGACCAGCTGCTGGAAGCCGACCGCGAGGCCGAGGCGCTGAAGATTTACGACGAGGTGCGCGCCGCAGAGCCGCAGAACGCGGCCCTGCACCTGTCGATGCTGCAGTACTACCGCCATACGGGAGCCGACTCGCTCTTCGCCACTACGCGCGACTCGCTGCTCTATGCGCCCAAGAGCGACACCGAGGTGCGCGTGGCCCTGCTGCGCGACCTCATAGCACAGGAGATGCGCGACGACAGCCTCGGCACGGGACGACGGCATGTCGTGGAGGCGTTCGACAACCTCGACAGACGGTTTGGCGCCGACCTGGAGATTCTGCAGCTGCGCGCAGCCTACCTCGCCACCTACGAGAAGCAGAACGATAGCGACTTCGTGGCCGTAATGGACCGCGTGATTCAATTGGAGCCCGCCAACACGCAGGCTGTGTTCTATCTCATTCAGTACTACGGCGAACACCAGCAGTTTGAAAAGCTCGAGGACTTATGCCGCAGGGCCGTGAACACGCACCCCGAAGAGCTGGTGTGCCATTTCTATCTGGGAATAGCGCTCTACCAGCAGGACAAGAAGGCGGAGGCGATGAAAGCCTTCGAGGATGGCATTGTGCAGAAGACTGAAGAGAGCAGGCCTGCGATGGTGGCCGACCTCTACAGCACGCTGGGCGACCTCTACCACGAAGCGGGCCGCGAGGCCGATGCTTTTGCCGCCTACGACTCGTGTCTGGTTTATCAGGACGATAACGTCGGCTGCCTCAATAACTACGCCTACTACCTCTCGCTGTTGGGGCGCGACCTCGACAAGGCTGAGGAGATGAGCTACCGCACCATACGCCTCGAACCCGACAATAAGACTTACCTCGACACCTACGCCTGGATTCTCTTCATGAAAGAGCGTTATGCCGAGGCGGCACACTATATCGACCGCGTATGCCCGCCCGACTCAACAGATGAGGCGCTGCAGAAGATGGACGGCGTCTCGGGGGTAGTGCTCGAGCATGCCGGAGATATTGCAGCCAAGAATGGTAAGATGGAACAGGCCCTCCGCTTCTGGACTCTGGCGCAACGAGTCGGGGGCGAAGGGCTGACGGCTGTGCTGCCGAAGAAGGTAAGGACGAAGAGGTATTATGATAATTGATAATGTATAATTGATAATGTATAATGTATAATTGATAATGTATAATGTATAATTGATAATTTGTAATTTGCAATTGACAACTTGTAATTTGTAATTGATAATTTGTAATTGATAATTTGTAATTTGTAATTGATAATTTGCAATTGACAATTTGTAATTTGCAATTGATTATTGTGCTTGAAGAATGAAAAATAGATTATATATACTACAGATTATGGTCGCCATGGCTGTTGCTATGGTGATTGGAGCCTGCGCCTCGAAGCGCAAGGCGGTGAAAGAGGGCGCAGATGCCACAACGACGGCTACGGCCGTGACCGCTAAACCATCGACCGAAGAGCAGAAAGCGGCTCAGGTGGTGGCGCGGGTAGCCCAAAACTGTCAGACGGCACGTGGCCTGCGCTCGAAGATGAGCATTCGCCTGGCCGCCGGAGGCAAGAGCGCCTCGGCCGGAGGAACGCTGAAGATGAAGCGCGACGAGATTATCCAACTCTCAATCACCGCTCTCGGACTCTTCGAGGTGGGACGTATGGAGCTCACGCCCGACTATCTCTTTGTGCAGGACCGCATGAACAAGCAGTATGTACAGGTGGCGTGGGCCGACATAGCGCCGCTGCGCGCTACCGGAGCCGATTTCTACACCTTTCAGGCTCTATTTTGGAACGAACTCTTTGTGCTCGGGAGCAAAGGGCAGCCGGCGGCAGAGGACTTCCGCACTGCCACTACCGCCAAGCAGCTCACGCTCACGCCCAAGAGCCAGCATACGGCTGTAAGTCAAGAGGCACTGCAGTTCCTGGTGAACATCTCGCGCAGTCTGCTCGAGCGTGCAGCGCTCACCACGGCGGGCGGCAACCTCAGCGTCACGTGTGACTATGCCGACTTCCAGAGGCTCGAGAACAAGCAGTTCCCCACACAGATAAACCTGGCCATCACGGCCAAGGCAAAGCGCTACACCGCCGACATCACACTCTCTAACCCGCAGGCCGATGAGAGCATGAAGAATCTGGCAACCAAAGCACCGTCGGGCTACAAGAAAGTGGCCTTCGACGATATCATAAAGCAGCTCGTAAAATAAACCACACACACTCCTCTGCAACAGCTCATGAGAACGACCCTTGCCACACTGCTGACGGCGCTTCTGCTTCTTGCAGGCACCGAAGGCGCGGCACAGACTAAGAAGATTAACGCCCTGAAAAGCGAGAAATCGAAAATCGAACAGGGCATAAAGAAGGCCAAGACGCAGCTAGGCGCCACGCGCCACCAGGCCGTGAAGAAGGAACAGACGGCCGTATTCCTCGAAGAACAGATCGAGGGAAGGCTGCGATATATCCACAGGCTTGAGACCGACATCGACAGTATGCAACGGCAGATCGACCGCCTCGAGGGTGAGCTGAAGCAGCTGAATTTGCAGGTGGAGGACAAACGCGACAAATATGTACAGAGCCTGCGCGCGGCGCGCAACTCGCAGAACCTGCGCAACCCGGTGCTCTTCCTGTTCTCGGCGAAGACGTTCCCGCAGATCTATAGGCGTATGCGCTACGCCAAGGAGTTTGCGGCCCTGCAGAAGAATATCGGCCTGCAGCTGATGAGCAAGCAAAACGAAGCTCGCGACAAACAGAACCAACTGCTCGACACTAAGCAGCAGATGAGCTCGGCCATGCAAGAGGTAATACGCGAGCGCAAGCAGCTGGCGGCACAGCACTCGGTGGTGCAGGCCAACGCCCGCGAGCTGCGCAAGAAAGAGAAAGAGATTGAGAAGCAGGTGGCCGAACAGCAGAAGCAGCTGAACGCCCTCAACAAGAAGATTGACGAACTGGTGGCTTACGAGATTGAGCAGGCGCGCAAACGTGCTGAAGCCGAGGCCAAGCGCAAGCGTGAGGCTGAAGAGCGCGCGGCCAAAGCCAAAGAGCAGGCGGCTAAAGAGGCCCAGACGAAGAAAGGCCGAGGCAAGAAAGGCACTAAAGAATCGTCGGCGAAGCCTGCCGAGCAGCGCTCGTCGAAGAGCAGCACCACGCGATGGCTAACCGCCGAGGACCGCCAGCTCAACGGCAGTCTGGAGCATAACAAGGGGCGGCTGCCGGTGCCCATCACGGGACCTTACCGCATTGAGCGCCGCTTCGGGCTCAACCGCCTCTCGTCAAGCGTAGTGCTCGACAACAAAGGCGTAAATTATATGGGACAGGCCGGAGCCCACGCACGTGCTATCTTCGATGGAGAGGTGTCGGCCGTATTCCAGCTGGGAGCCCTCAAGAATGTGCTGGTGCGCCATGGATCGTATATCTCGGTCTACTGCAATCTGTCGTCGACCATCGTAGTTCGCGGACAGAAGGTTAAGGCGCGCGACATCCTCGGCACCGTGGCCGCCGACGAGAGCGGCAACTATATCCTACATTTCCAGCTGCGCAAAGAGACGGCGAAGCTGAATCCGGAAAGCTGGATAGGGAGGTGACAAATGACGCGCTCTGCCCGAAGGAACGCTCCATACTTGGAGAATGCCGAATGAATGGTGAGGAATTCCCGCGTAGCGTCAGGCGCGTGTAAGTTGAAAAGACGCCCGTTTCAATCGATGAAATGGGCGTTTTTGCGGTTTTTTTTGATGAACTTCGGATGAACTCTTGATGTATTTTCGATGAACTTCCGCTGAATTGAGGTGAACTTTTGCTGAGATTTCAGCAGGCGGTGAGTGAGGGGTCAGAGGCTGAGGCCGTCGAGCATAGTGATATATTGGCCGATGGCTTGCTGCAGCTCGCTCAAGCAGATGTATTCGTCGGCTGTGTGGCTGCGGGCACTGTCGCCGGGCCCCATCTTCAGCGACGGCCACGGCATAAGGGCCTGGTCGGAGAGGGTGGGGGAGCCGAAGGGAGTGCGAGGGCTGCCATCGGGCAACGGCCCCAGGGCCAAGGCGCGGCTGACGAGTGGATGGTCGATGTCGATCCTTGATGAGCTCAGGCGGAATGAGCGTGGCACGACATCGCTCTTCACGCACGCGCGTACAATATTATATATATCTTGGTTGGAATAGAATTCATTGCTTCGGACATCGACCGTGAAGGTGCAGGTGTCGGGAATGACATTATGTTGGGTGCCGGCTTGTATGATGGTGGTGGTCATCTTGACGGGCCCGAGCATCTGGGATTCTTTCTCGAAGCGGTAGGAGCTGAACCATCCGATGTCCTTTATCGCTTCGGTGATGGCGTTGATGCCTTCGTTGCGAGCTGCGTGACCGGCGCGCCCGTGGGCTGTGCAGTCGAGAACCATCAGTCCGCGTTCGGCTACGGCAGGCTGCATGCGAGTCGGCTCGCCTACGAGCGCCACGTCGATGTGCGGCAGCTGTGGAATGAGGCGCGTAAGGCCGTCGGCACCTGAGACCTCTTCCTCGGCAGTGCAGGCGAGAATGAGGTTGAAGTTGCGCGGCCGGGCATTTATTACGCGGAACGTCTGGATCAGGCTTACGAGCGAGGCACCGTCGTCATTCGAGCCGATGCCGTAGAGGCGGTCGCCCTCGATGAGAGGCTCGTGGGGCTGACGTGTCCAGGCGGCCGTGGGGCGGACGGTGTCGATGTGAGCGCACAGGAGTAGAGTGGGGCGCGACGCATCGTAGGCTGATGCCACGGCCCACACGTTGTTGGCTTCGCGGCGGACATCGAGCCCTCGGCGCTCGAGAAACGCTTCGACGATGTCGGCAGCAGACGCCTCGGAACGGCTGACGCGAGGCGTGGCAATAAGCTGCATGAGAAGGTCACGGCCTTCGGATGAAAGTTGGGCAATGTCGGTCATAGTTATTTCGCATCAGGGAGTGTTGAAAAACAATGCAAAAGTAAAATAAAACTTTTAATTTTGGGGTTGCAGGTTGAATTTTCGGCATATTTGGGCGCGCTAAGATAAAAAAGTTGGACGTTAAGGGCTGAAAATACAAAGTTTTGCCTATCTTTGCACACGTAATAATTAAAAAAAGGAAGGAGCAAGTGTTATGTTGAATCAAGCTTCTTTAGCAGTTCTAATTCACGAGCAGGCGAAAGTATGGGGCTCGAAAACAGCTCTAAGTTATCGCGACTATGCCACTTCGACATGGAAGACGATCTCGTGGCTGCAGTTCTCCGACACCGTGGCGTGTGTGTCAAATGCCTTGTTGGAGTTGGGCGTTGGCGAGCAGGAGAACATAGGTGTCTTTACACAGAATAAGCCTGAGGGCGTATGTGTGGATTTCGGCACATACGGTATCCGTGCTGTCTCTATCCCGTTTTATGCCACCAGCAGTGAGGCGCAGATTCAATATATGATCAACGACGCCTCGGTGCGCTTTGTCTTCGTGGGCGAGCAGTATCAGTACGACACGGCCTTCCGGGTGCTGAAGATGTGTCCGACGCTCGAGCGCCTCATAATCTTCGATAAGGGCGTGGAGAAGAACCCGCAGGACCAAGTGTCGATGTACTGGGATGAATTCCTCCAGCTGGGCAAGAGTAAGGCTCATGCCGCCGAAGTGGCGCGCCGTGCTGCTGCCGTGGAGCCTGATGACCTCGTCAATATCCTCTATACCAGCGGTACTACGGGCGTGTCGAAAGGCGTCACGCTGACCTACAGAATGTATGCCGCAGCTATCCCTGCCAACGACAAGGTGATGGATCTCTCGGAGAACGATGTGATAATGTGTTTCCTGCCTTTCACCCACGTCTTCGAGCGTGCCTGGAGCTACTGGTGCCTCTCGCGCGGTTGCCAGTTGGCAATCAACCTGCGGCCTCAGGACATACAGATGACTCTTCGTGAGGTGCACCCCACATGTATGGCTGCCGTGCCACGTTTCTGGGAGAAAGTGTATTCGGGCGTGCAGGAGAAAATAGCTTCCAGCAGCGCCGTGCAGCGCCGGCTGATGCTCGATGCCCTGGCAGTGGGCAAGAGGTATAATGTGGACTACAAGCTGAAAGGTCTGCAGCCGCCCCTCCCACTGAAATTGCGCTACAAGTTCTATGAGAAGACTATCATTGCCTTGCTGAAGAAGACATTGGGCTTGGAAAATGCTAATTTCTTCCCCACTGCCGGCTCGTTTATTCCACCGGCCATAGAGGAGTTCGTGCACTCATGTGGCATTAAGATGACGGCAGGCTATGGCATGACAGAAACCACTGCCACCGTCTCTTGCGACTGGCATCACGCCACTAAGACTATAGGTTCGGTAGGGCGTGTGCTCGACGGCATAGACATCTCGTTCGGCGAGAACAATGAAATTCTCTTGCGAGGCGAGACCATCACGAAGCAATACTATCGCAAGGCCGAGATCACTGCAGCCTCGTATGACGACGAAGGGTGGTTCCATACCGGCGACTGCGGATATATCAAGGACGGTGAACTCTATCTCACCGACCGTATCAAGGACCTCTTCAAGACCAGCAACGGCAAGTATATTTCGCCACAGGCTTTGGAGTCGAAGTTTGTAGTGGACCGATATATCGATGAGGTGGCCATTATTGCCGACGAGCATAAATTCGTCTCGGCGCTCGTCATCCCCGACTACAACCTTCTTGAGCAGTGGGCGCGCGATAACGCCATCGCTTTCGACAATCGTGAGCAGTTGTGCAGCAATCCTTTGGTGAACAAGATGGTCATGGACCGCATCGCAACGCTACAGCAGGAGTTTGCACACTACGAACAGGTCAAGCGCATCACTTTGCTGCCCGAACCGTTCTCGATGGAGCGCGGTGAGCTCACCAATACGCTGAAGATAAAGCGCCCGGTGATAGCAAAGAACTACAAGGCGCAGATTGATGCTATGTACGTGGATTAGAGTTGAGGGCTTAGAGTTTAGAGTTTAGAGAATGATAACACAGGAACAACTGAAAGAAATTCAGGAGCGCACAGAAGCGCTCTACAAATATCTCGACATACCCCGTAAGCAGATGGAGTATGAAGAGGAGCAGATTCGCACCCAGGCACCCGATTTCTGGGAAGATGCCAAGCGCGCCGAGGAGCAGATGAAGCTGGTGAAAGGTCTCGAGAAATGGATTAAAGGCTATGGCGAAGTCCGCACGCTGACCGACGAGCTCACTACGGCCTTCGATTTCTATAAGGAAGACCTCGTCACCGAGCAGGAGGTGGACGAACTGTATGCCAAGACCATCGAAGCCATCGAGGCCCTTGAACTGCGCAATATGTTGCGCCAAGAGGAGGATCCTATGGATGCTGTGCTCAAAATCAACTCCGGAGCCGGTGGCACCGAGGCGCAGGACTGGGCCCAGATGCTTATGCGAATGTATATGCGCTGGGCAGAGCAGAACGGCTACCGCCTGACTATTGCCAACCTACAGGATGGCGACGAGGCTGGCATCAAGACCGTCACGATGCAGATTGAGGGCGAGTATGCCTACGGATACCTCAAGAGCGAGAGCGGCGTACACCGTCTGGTGCGCGTCTCGCCCTACAATGCTCAGGGCAAGCGCATGACAAGTTTTGCCAGTGTCTTCGTCACCCCGCTCGTCGATGATACCATCGAGGTCTACGTGGATCCTGCCCGTGTCTCTTGGGACACCTTCCGCAGCAGTGGCGCTGGCGGGCAGAACGTCAACAAGGTGGAGACCGGCGTGCGACTGAGATATATGTACCGCGACCCCGATACGGGCGAAGAGGAGGAAATCCTCATCGAGAACACTGAGAGCCGCAAGCAGCTCGAGAATCGCGAGAATGCGATGCGTCTGCTCAAGTCGCAGCTTTATGATCGCGCCATGCAGAAGCGGCGCGAGGCTCAGGCTAAGATTGAGGCCGGCAAGAAGAAGATTGAGTGGGGATCGCAAATCCGCTCATATGTCTTCGATGACCGCCGTGTCAAGGACCATCGCACAGGCTTCCAGACGTCAGACGTCGGTGCTGTCATGGATGGTAAGATTGACGGCTTCATAAAAGCCTACCTTATGGAATTCGGAGGGGGCGAATAGAAAAGCCTGTTGCACTGACTAACAATTAAACTTTAAACTAAACATAACCACTATGAGTAAATCAAAGAAGGAATTGCGCGCGCAGAAAAAGGCTGCACGCGAAGAGCGTCAGGCAAAACGTGTCATTCAATGGATTATCTGTGGCCTGATAGTCTTGTTCTTAGTATGTTTCATCGGCTGGGCGTTCATGGGTTGAACCGCCGGCCCTATGTCTGAAGGTTTATGGCTCTTGAGATAGAACGTAAATTCCTAGTAAAAGGCGACGCCTACAAGGACGTCGCCTTTAATAGTAGCCACATCGTGCAGGGTTATATCTGCGGGCATCCTACTGTTCGCGTGCGTCTGCGCGATGACAAAGGTTACCTGACCATCAAAGGCGGCAGCAACGACGGCGGACTTTCGCGCTATGAGTTTGAGACCGAGATACCGTTGGCCGATGCTCTCGCCATGCTTCGCCTGTGTTCGCTCGGTATGGTGGACAAGACGCGATGGTTGGTAGATGCCGGTGACGGACATACCTTCGAGGTCGACGAGTTTCACGGCAGTAACGAGGGTCTTGTCGTGGCCGAGGTGGAGCTGGCTGCCCCCGACGAGCCCTACGTCCGCCTGGATTTCCTCGGGCAAGAGGTCACTGGCATCAAGCGCTACTACAATTCTCACTTGCGCAAATATCCATATTCGGCCTGGAGCCAGGAGGAAAAGAGCGGCGATATTTAGGATGTGACTGATATAAAGTCCTTTCAATCGATAAATGCTAAAACATCAATACCGTCTTTTTTTGCAGACACCAATAATTGTTGCCTGATCATACGATAAAAGGAGGGAGAACGTCATGCGTTCTCCCTCCTTTAGTCTTATGGCTATTTAAGTCTTAGTCGAGCAGGTTGTTGCGGGCTGCAGCAATCTCGTCCTTGGCGTCGTTGAGCTGGTCCTTGAGCTCAGCAACGGTGACGGCGTTGATGACTGTGAGCGGGTCGAAGGCCTCGGCCACGGGGATGATCTCGGGGTCGTACTCCGTGAGGCGGTTGAGGGCATCCTGAATCAGGATTACGCGCAGTGAGACGTTGGAAGCTGCGTTGTCGTCGAAAGCGGCAAGGAACTTGTCGGTGTTCTCAGAGATGATGTACAGCTGCTCCACCAGGGCCGTGGCTGCAATCTGCCAGAAGAAATTGATGCGGCCGTTCTCTTCCATAGCCTTGTAGAGGTCTGACGAAGCCTCATAGATGTCGGATTTATCCTCAAGGACATCGAAAGAGGGATCGTTGATGTCAACGAGCAGCTTGGCAATTTGGTTCTCGAAGTCGGCTGTAGGCATGCCATAGAGCTCGGCAATCTCCTTGTCGACCTGGAATGCGCTGAGTACGCGGTACTGCTCGGCAAGAGTGGTGGCTTGCTCTGCGAGGGAGGGAGCCAGCAGGTAGTTGGGCTTCACCTGGCGCTCTTCTTCGGTGAGTACGATCATGCCGTCCTTCTGGCGAATAGGCAGTTGCTTGAGCTGAGCCATCTGTGCGGCCAGGCTGTCGATGTTGAGCTTGATGCTGGCCTCAATCTGTTGCTGCTCGAACGACTTCAGCGAGTCGGCAGTCTCGGCGTTCTGAGCCTGTTTGTTTCCGCCGCAAGAAGCGACGATGACGGTAGCAAGAGCTACTGCGAAAAACTTTACTTGTTTCATCGTTTTGTTTTGTTTAAGTGGTTAATATTTGTGTGTTATCTTATTCATTGCTATATGTTTACGGACGCATCCAACGTCCCGGGCAATCGGTGAAGAGCAGCACTGCCGCGATGAGGCTCATAAGCAGCAGCGCGCCGATGTTGAACCAGAGAGTCTTGACGTGCATGGAGCCTATGATTTTCTCGCTGCTATAGAAGGGCGCACGCCCAATTCGGCTTTGGGGCGTAAGGAAAATGGTTCCAGTGCGTGGCACTATGTGAGAGTCTACTATGTCGAGGACGTGTTCTTCGTTGGCGCCCGTCACCAGCTCTTCGAGCTTAAGGTTGTAGTTGGCGCGCTTGAGATCCAATAGGGCCTCCTTGCCTTGCTCACGCACTACGGCTGAGATTTCCCTGTCGGCAGTCAGCGTGAGGGTATTGCAGCGCTTGGTTAGGATGTCCTCGGCTTGCTTGAGATAGGCTTTGATGGGCTCGTATGCCCACTCGCCGGCGTATGGTTCCATGCCGCAGAAGGCTGTGATGCGGGGCAGGTTCGTCTGTATGACTTGCATGTGTTCGGCATCGACATCATTGCCTCGGCGTTGTTCGTCGCGCATCGTTTCGAGCTGCGATTTCAGCTCGCGTACGGATCCGGCCAGGAACCACTGCGCCTCGTGCTTTTGCTTGTCGAGCTCGAACATGGGGCGCTCGTAGGCATTGTCGGTGAACGACGTCACGGCCAGCGCCTCGTAAGCCCAACGAGAGGGTATTATGTCACCGATGACTGGCACATTACCGGTGGTGCTGCGGCGGTTGAGGTCTGCGAAGTCAACGACTACGCCGCAGAGCAATATCTGTGGTATGAGCAGGAGCGGAATTGTAATGTAGATGGCAACTACGGAGTTGAGACATTGTGAGAGAAGCAGTCCCGTGAGATTGGCCAGCACCGACGTCACGAAGAGTACTAGCCACCAGGTGCCCGTAAGTCCGTGCAGACCTATAATGCTGTTGCCCACCAGCGTGAAGAGCAGGGCCTGGAGGGCTGAGACACCGGCCAGAAATACTATCTTCGACCATATGTAGCTGCTGTGAGAGAGGCGAAGGAAGCGCTCGCGCTTGAGCAGGGCGCGGTCTTTGATGATCTCTTCTGCGCTGCCACTCATGCCGACGAAGGAGGCTACGATGACGGCCATAAATACATAGCTTACGAAATTCTTGTTGTGCATCAGTGTGTAGCCTTCTGCCGGTGCGTAGCGTGTGAGCAGGGCGCAGATGGCGGCCAGGGCTGGTGCCACAAGTGAGGTGATTAGTATGTACTGCAGGTTCGATGCCTTGGCGCGAGCGTTGCGCTCCAGGTAGATGGCAAACTGCTGTAGACGGTTGGGGCGGCGCTGGTCGGACGGCGGCACCGGGCTCACCTTGACAGCTTTGTCGGCCGGTCGGCTCTTGAGGTAGAGCGTGTGCCATTCCTGTGGCGTTGTCTTGCGCGTGTCGGAGACCTCGCCGGTGCTCGTCAGTGCTTTCTCGTCGATGATGTTGAGCACTATCTCGGGATTGACGTTGCCGCAGGTGGGGCAGGCGCTTGTGTCGGCATCGGCGTAGTCGGCCGCAGTCTTGAAATATGTGATGGCGTCGATGGGGTTGCCGTCGAACACGGGATAGCCGCCGCGGTCGAGCAGCAGCAGGCGGTCGAACAGCTTGTAGACGTCGCTGGAGGGCTGGTGAATGTTCACCACGATGAGCTTGCCTTTGAGCGTCTGCTCTTTCAGCAGGCTTACGACTTTCTCGGTGTCGGCCGACGAGAGGCCCGATGTAGGCTCATCGAGGAAAAGCACAGCGGGCTCGCGGATGAGCTCGAGGGCAATATTCAGGCGCTTGCGCTGCCCGCCGGAGATATATTTGTTGAGGGGCGACCCAGCCTTGAGATGGCCTACGGAGTCGAGCCCCAGGTCCTTTAGCGTCTTATCGACACGGCGGTCAAGCTCGTCGGCACTCATGCCGGCGAAACAGAGGCGTGCAGTATAGTATAGATTCTGGCGCACGGTGAGCTCTTCAATGAGGAGGTCGTCTTGCGGCACGAAGCCGATGAGGTCTGCTGCCTCGGGCTCACTGATGGAGTGGCCGTTGATGGTGATGGTGCCCGTCTGCGGCTTCAAGGTGCCGTTGAGGAGCGAGAGTAGGGTAGTCTTGCCCGTGCCGGAGCCGCCCATAATGGCCACCAACTCTCCGCTGTGGAGCGAGAAACTCAGGCTGTGCATTCCATTGTCGCTGCCCGGGTAGCGGAAATTGATGTCGCGACCGCTGAATTCAACCTGCGAGCCTCGGTCGACGGCCTCGCCGCGCTGCCGCATGTGGGCTTCGTGAATGGTGGAGTAGTAGACGGGCTTGCCCGTGCGGCTTTTCAGCACACTGCTTTGCAGCCACACCTGATAAGCACCGGAGAGCACGGGGACATCGTTGAGCGTCACCGTGTCGGGGCCCAGATATGTGAATAGCAGCTGGCCAGTAGCGTCGCTGAGCAGCGTGCGCAACTCGCCGGAAGTGTCGTCGAGAGTGTGGATGAGCACATGCTCGCTGCCATGACCGTTGACGTAGTCGGCGTAGTCTTGCATCGAGGACTCGCTGATGCCGAAGCGCTCTGCCATAGCCGAGAAAATCGGATGCCGAGCATCGATCTGCCGGCCGCTGCCTATTGCCGAAAACTCCATCAGACGCAGCAATAGCATAGCTTCTTCGCGCTGGCTGATCTTGCCTTTAAGCTGCTCGCAGATCGACACTGCTATGGTGCCGTCGTCGAGCCCCTCGGCCATCTCGTAGGCATCGCGCGAGTCGGTGTAGAGGTTGATGTAACTCTCCGTGTTGCGGATGCCGAAATGGTGACGCAGGTAGCTCGCAAGCATCGATAGTGCTCGCTCGTTGTCTACCTGCTCGGCCTTACCCAGTAAGGCGAAGAGGCTTAGGAAACTGGAGAGGATGATATCATTCATCTTTGCTGACGGTTGAGGCTTCTAGAATGGTCACCGCGCTGCTGCGGCTGTTAGGGTTGATAACTGTAATGTGTCGTGCGTCTACGCGCGACGCGTACGTACAGCTGACAAAAATATAGATAATATCTGATGCGTGAGTATTGCAGGAAGTTAAAAAGGATTAAACGCCCTAATTTATGTAAAAATTTCGGCCTTTATAATGAAAAACATAGTTTTTCACATACTTTTTTGTCACTGGTAAGGCGTATGTTTGCAATTGAAGGGGGCAGTGACGCCGCGCGGCTGCAACGCTTACTCCTTGTTGCGGAAGCAGACGCTCATGACGAATGGCCTCTCGCTGTCCTCTGTGGTCTCGAACGAATAGCCTTCGCTCGCCGCCGTGGCCAACACCGTGGGCAACTCGTCGACCAGTCCGGTACCGGTGAGTTTGAGGTAGGCTTCTTTGCGTGTCCACAGCCTGACGAAAGAGCGGCGGGGCTCATCGGCAGCAAGGATTGCAGCCGTTTCGCTCTCGCTCATCGTGCGTTGAAGCAGTGCCGGCGAAAATGAGCGCAGGCTCTCCACGTCGATGCCTACAGGCTCCGTGGCAACGACGCAGGCGGCAGCTTCGCGGCAATGGCTGAGGCTGAAGTGTATGTCGGGTCGGGTGCTCAGGAAGGGCTTGCCATGCTCGCCGAAGTCGAATGTCGGAGGCTCTTCTATGTCGAAAAGCTCGCGGAGCCCTTGGCGTAGCAACAGGTAGGCCGCAGCGCCGGCTCGCCGGCTTCGCTTGTGCCTGAATCGCTGCAGGTAGAGCCTGCGCTGCTCGCTCAGCTGTGTGAAAGCCCAGTCTAAGTCCAAATCCTCGAGGTGGGCATTGATATATATCTTTCTCATTTTTAATATTTTGAGCGTCGTTCGTCTGCGTCGGTATGTTCAACCGCTCGCATCGTCCTATTCGTCCGCATGCATCGGTCTGTTCAACCGCTCGCATCGTCCTATTCGTCCGCATGCATCGGCTCGTTCAACCGCTCGCATCGTCCTATTCGTCCGCATGCATCGGCCTGTTTAACCGCTCGCATCGTCCTGTTCGTCCGCATGCATCGTCCTGTTCGGCCGTTCGCATCGGGCTCACTGTAATTCTGGCATTTCAAAACCTCTGCAAAGTTACAACTTTTCATCTGAAATCAACCTTTGCGCGCGTACATTTTTATATTTGGGGTCGGTTTTTAGTTTTGATGGCACCAACAGGGTGCGTCCGAGGGCCTGATCGGGGACAGAGACATAACTTAAAGTTAAAGTATTACTTTAAGTGCTAACTATCGGAAATGACAGCATTTTACAATTTTTTTAAAAATAAATTCAAAAATGTTTGTACGGACAAAAAAAATATTATACTTTTGCGGCATGGAAACGGAACTGTACCACATTCCAGTGCTACTAAGCGCCTCAGTGGAGGGCTTGAAAATCCGGCAAGATGGCACGTATGTGGACGTGACGTTGGGCGGCGGAGGTCACAGTAGGCATATCCTGCAACAACTGGGCCCCGAAGGACGCCTCTTAAGCTTCGACCAAGATGCTGACGCTATCGCCCGTTGCGCCCGAGAGCGCGACGACGTCGCTTTGGGAGAGCGCTGGACGCTGATTCGCTCCAACTTCCGTTACCTTAAAAACTGGATGCGCTACTACGGCATCGAGGCTATTGATGGCTTACTAGCAGACTTGGGTGTTTCGAGCCACCATTTCGATGACGGCAGTCGCGGTTTCAGCTTTCGCAGTGATGCTCCCCTGGACATGAGAATGAACCAGCAGGGAGGCCTAACGGCGGCTGATGTGCTGCAAACGTATGGAGTAGAACAGCTCACAAGCCTTTTTCGCCTTTATGGCGAGCTCCGGCAAGCTCGTCGTCTGGCGGAAACCGTAGTAAAGACCCGCGAGAGACAGACTATCACCACCACTGGTCAGCTCTCCGAGCTCTTCCGCCCGATTCTCGGGCGCGAGCACGAGAAGAAAGATCTGGCGCGTGCCTTCCAGGCTCTGCGCATCGAAGTGAATCATGAGATGGACGCCCTGCGTGCCATGCTTCAGTCTGCAACTGAAATGTTGCGACCGGGAGGCCGCTTGGTAGTAATCTCATATCATTCGCTCGAGGACCGTTTGGTCAAGAACGTGATGAAGTCAGGCTCCGTTGATGGCACGGCGACTCAGGATGCCATCTTCGGCCATGCCCTCTCTCCGCTGCGCCCGGTAGGCAAGCCTATCACGCCTGCTGCCGACGAGCTGGAATCCAATCCTCGAAGCCGAAGCGCCAAGCTAAGAGTAGCCGAGCGCTTGGATGTCTGAGCAGACAGCGATGGACGTCTGTGCAGGCAGTGCGTATCGAGCGCGGAACGGTGGTGTCAACAAGGAGTAGAAAACACCGGCATCCACGCCGAATTACTAATTTGGGTAAGGTGAGCCCTGTGATACGGGGCATGCTGTAAAAGTGACATTTAATGAAGACTGACCGCAACGATCAAGCAATCGACCGCAGCCTCGTCAATGACGAGAGCAACGAGCTGGAAGCTACCTCCAAGACTGGCACAGACGTTGCCGGCGATGAGGCAGAGGCCACCGAGGCTATAAGCTTTGAGCTGCCTCTTGACGACATTCCCGAAGCCGCGCTCGACGAGGCTTCGGCTGACGTGCCTGATGAGGAGCCGCGCTCGGGTTGGCGCCTTTTCTCGGCAGAGGACTTGCCTCAGGTGTCGCTGCGCCAGATTCTCGGCGGCGACTATCTCATCGGCAGCTTCCTCCGTCGACAGATATGGTTCATTCTCTTCCTGGTAGTGCTCACGTTCCTCTACATCACTAACCGCTACGCCTCGCAACAAGAGATTCTCGAGGAAGAGGCGCTGCGCAAAGAATTGGTGGAGAAGAAAAACTACGCCCTTACACAGTATGCCGAACTGACGGCGCGCACCCGCCAGAGCAGCCTCGAACGGTTGCTCAAGACGTTTGGCGACAGCACCCTGCTCTCTGCCAAAGAACCGCCTTTCATTATCTACAAACAACACTAATCCGTCGGACTACGGCAACAGACATCTCGGCACAATGAATTTCGACAGCAAACGTATCATACCGCGCTATCTCTTTGTGATCATACTGATGACGCTGGCAGGTGTTGCCATCATCGGTATGGCTGCCTATGAGATGTTCTTCCGTGGCAAGTACTGGCAGACAGTGCGTGAGCGTATGGCCACTCAGCAGCGGGAGATCCCGGCCGTGAGGGGCAATATCTACTCGGCCGACGGACAACTGATGGTCGGTTCCATGCCAGTGTATACGCTGCGCATGGACTTCATCGTCAAGGACCCCAACGACAGCATCGCGGAGCGCAAACTGCAGGTGTGGCGCGACAGCACTTTCGCTGCCGACCTCGACAGTTTCTGCATAGGTCTCAACGGCCTGTTCCCGGAGATCAGCACGTCTGAGTTCCGCCGCAAGCTGCTCGAAGGCAAGCGCCGCGGCCGACGCAACCTGGCCATAAAGCACAACGTCTCCTACATTAAATATAAGGAGAGCCTGCAGTTGCCATATGCACGCCACGGACGCATCAAGACCGGATTCTATGCCGAGGAGATTCCACAGCGACAGAAGCCTTACGGCAATATGTGCACACGAACCCTCGGCTCGCTCATGACCACAAACGACTCAGCTCGCAACGGCCTCGAACTGGCCTACGACAGCATACTGCGAGGTGTCAACGGAAAGATGCATCGCGAGAAGGTGCGCCGCCAATGGCTCGACAAGACCGATGTGGAGCCTGTCAATGGCCTGGACCTCATCACCACCATAGATGTTGGGATGCAGGATGCGGCCGAGAAGATCCTCGAACGTAAGCTCAAGGAGATCAACGCAGAAATAGGCGTTGTGGTGCTTATGGAAGTGCAAACGGGCGATGTCAAGGCCATCGTCAATCTCACGCGCATAGGCCCGGGTGTCTATGCCGAAGTGAAAAACAACGCCATCACCGACCTTTGGGAGCCCGGTTCTACGTTCAAGACCGCTTCCATGATGGTCGCCCTCGAAGATGGCATGGTCAAGCGCGGCGATATGGTCGACGTGGGCAACGGACAGTGGCTCATGCACGGTCGCGTGATGAAGGACCACAACTGGCGCAAAGGAGGCTACGGCCGCGCCATCTCTGTCGACGAGTGCCTTATGTTCTCGTCGAATGTGGGTGTGAGTCGAATCATCGATGAGCACTACCACGACCACCCCGAACGCTATGTCGACGGTCTCTATCGCGAGGGTGTCGGCGTGCCGTTCGATCTGCCATTCCCGGGAGCCGGCAAGCCTTATGTGCGCCGCCCGAAGCCCGACGGTTCCAACTGGAGCAAGACGGCACTGCCCTGGATGAGCATTGGATATGAAACTCAGATACCACCTATATATACCGTGGCGTTCTACAACGCCATTGCCAATAACGGCCGGATGGTGCAGCCGCGTTTTGTGCGCGAGATACGCCGCGACGGTCTGACACTCAAGGAATTCCCGGTTGTCACAATCAAAGAACGCATATGCAAACCCAGCACGTTGCGTGATATTCACCAGATACTCGAGCGCGTCGTCAACGACCCAACAGGTCTCGGCAAGAAAGCCGGATGCAAGCAGTTTAAGGTCTGTGGAAAGACTGGCACGGCACAGGTGGCCGATGAACATGGCAGCTACCACGGCTCGCCAGCACGCTATATGGTAAGCTTTGCCGGCTTCTACCCTAGCGAGGACCCGAAATACTCTTGCGTAGTCTGCATAAAGAAGAGTGGACTGCCGGCATCCGGAGGCGGACAGGCCGGACCGGTCTTCAGCGAACTCGCGCAGTTTGTCATGGCTAAGGGCGTCTTCCGCGAAGCATCAGAGGCTGCCGACAGCACCTCGGTTTTCGAAAAGCCTAAAGCAGCACCGCTGCCTCATACTGAAAAAGGCATCGTGCCCGATGTGCAAGGCTTGGGCCTTCGTGATGCCGTACGCCTGCTTGAAGCTCAGGGTCTGAATGTGCGCGTAGGCGGACAGGGCAGCGTCAAGAACCAAAGCATAGCTCCCGGCTCCAAGGCTGTTAAAGGTCAGACCATCCGCCTGCAGCTTTCCGTGAATGAGTGAACATTCGCTATTAATCTCAGAATAACCGACAACAACTATGATATTATCAGACATCATTTCAGCCATAAAACCCATAAGGGTGATTGGCGCCGTGGACATCGACATCACGGACATCCAGATAGACTCGCGCAAGGTGAACACGGGCGCGATGTTTGTGGCAGTGGCAGGCACGCAGGTCGACGGCCACACCTTCATCCCCAAAGCTCTCGAACTCGGGGCAGCAGCCATAGTTTGCCAGACATTGCCTGCAGAGCTCGCCGAGGGTGTCACTTATGTCGTGGTGGACGATAGCGAAGCTGCCGTCGGTCCGATGGCACATGCGTTCTTCGGGCGCCCTACGGAAAAGCTCGACCTCATCGGCGTCACTGGCACGAACGGCAAAACGACCATTGCAACGCTTCTCTACAAACTCTTCCGTCGTTTCGGCTACAAATGCGGACTCGTATCCACGGTCTGCAACTATATCGACGACGAAGCAATCCCCACAAGTCATACCACGCCGGATGCCATCACTCTCAATCGCTTGCTCGGGCGCATGGCCGATGAGGGTTGTCGTTATGCCTTCATGGAAGTAAGTTCCCACAGCGTGGTGCAGCACCGCATCGGAGGACTTATCTTCAGAGGGGGTATATTCACAAATCTCACCCGCGACCATCTCGACTATCATAAGACCGTAGAGGCCTACCGCGATGCCAAGAAAGGCTTCTTCGACCTCTTGCCAAAAGGCGCTTTTGCCGTCACCAATGCTGATGATAAGAACGGCCTGTTCATGACACAGAACACTAAGGCCGACGTAAAGACATATTCAGTTCGTAGTTCAGCTGATTTCCATGCCCGTATCATAGAAGAAAGCTTCGAGGGAATGACACTCGACGTCTGCGGACGTGAGGTGTGCGTGCAATTCATAGGTCGGTTCAATGTTTCCAATCTCTTGGCTGTCTATGGCGCAGCACGCTGTATGGGCAAGGGTGAGGAGGAGGTCCTCGTAGCTCTCAGCGCGCTGAAGCCTGTCAACGGTCGCTTCGAGACGATTCGCTCGCGCGAAGGTGTCACAGCTATCGTCGATTATGCTCATACGCCTGATGCTCTCGATAATGTGTTAGCCACCATCAACGAAATATTGAAGCGCCCCGGGCAGTGCATAACAGTCTGTGGTGCCGGCGGCAATCGCGACAAAGGCAAACGTCCGCTTATGGCGCAGTCAGCGGTGCGCGCTTCAGACCGCGTCATCATCACCTCCGACAATCCGCGCTTCGAGGAACCGCAGGCAATCATCGATGACATGCTTGCCGGCATAACCGAAGCCGAAGATAAGCGAAAGGTTATCAGCATTGTCGACCGCCGCGAAGCAATTCGCACAGCATGCGCGCTGGCACAGCCAGGCGACGTCATCCTCATTGCCGGCAAAGGTCACGAGGACTATCAAGAGGTCAAAGGCGTAAAGCATCACTTCGATGACCACGAAGTCGTACGCGAAGCCTTCGGCATACAGTAGCCCCCTCCGACTCCCCCGAGGGGGGGGGAGAGAATGGTAAGTAAACCTCATTTTTCACTTTTCACTTTTCACTTTTCATTTTTTCATTTTTTTCATTCGTCATTCGTCATGCTGTACTACCTCTTCAGATACCTCAACGAGTTCGGGATTCCAGGTTCCCACATGTGGAGCTATATCTCGTTCCGAGCCATCTTGACTCTTGTGCTCTCGCTTATGATTTCTGCATGGTTTGGCGAGTGGTTCATTAAGTATATGAAGCGCCGCAACTTCAGTGAGCAGCAGCGCGACGCGAGCATCGACCCTTACGGTGTGGAGAAAAAAGGGGTGCCTACGATGGGCGGAATCATCATCATCGTGGCTACGGTGGTGCCAGCCCTCCTCTTTGGCCGCCTGCGCAACATTTATATGCTGCTGATGCTCGGCACCACCCTGTGGCTGGGTCTTCTCGGCTTCGTCGATGACTACAAGAAACTGACCCAGAGCAAGGACGGCATGCGTCCTATTGTCAAGTTGGCCGGCCAGGCAGTGTTGGGCCTAATCGTGGGACTGGTGCTGTGGCTGAGCCCTGATGCGGTCATCCGCGAAAATGTGAGCATTCAGAAACAGGAAGGCGTAGAGATTGTTCACAAGAGCGAGCCCGTCAAGAGCACGCTCACGACCATACCTTTCGTGAAGAACAACAACCTGAGCTACACCGAGGCCTGCTCGTGGCTCGGCAAATATAAGAGTGCTGCGGGTTGGGTGCTTTTCGTGTTGGTTACAATCTTCATAGTCATGGCTGTTAGCAACGGCGCAAATATGAACGATGGGATGGACGGAATGTGTGCCGGCAACTCGGCTATAATGTGCTTCGCGCTGGCCATCCTGGCCTATGTCTCGTCCCACACAGAGTTTGCGGCCTACCTTAATATTATGTATATCCCGGGCTCCGAAGAACTTGTGGTATTCCTTATGGCATTCGTAGGAGCGCTCATAGGCTTCCTCTGGTACAACGCCTATCCGGCTCAAGTATTTATGGGCGACACAGGTTCGTTGGCCATCGGAGGAATCATAGCCGTCACAGCTATTATCATTCACAAGGAACTCTTGCTGCCGCTCATCTGCTTCATCTTCTTCATAGAGAGCGTGAGCGTGCTGGCACAGACGAACTATGCGCGCTATGGCAATCGCAAGGGATTGAAGCTCCGCGTGTTCAAGCGCGCTCCGATACACGATGCCTTCCGCGTGCGCCCCGACCAGATCCCGGCAGACTTCAAGATACTATTCAACTGGCCTAAGGGCTGCTGGCTTGAGTCAAAGGTAACTACTCGCTTTTGGATTGTCTCTATAATGATGTGCGCCCTCGCCATCGTAACACTAAAGATCAGATAAGAATGAAAAGAATCGTTATATTAGGAGCCGCAGAGAGCGGCGTCGGGGCTGCCGTTCTCGCAAAGAAGGAGGGTTTCGATGTCTTTGTGACGGATATGGGCTCCATAAAACCCCACTACAAGCAGATGCTCGATGAGCATGGCATAGCTTGGGAAGAAGGTCGGCATACTGAATCTCTGGTTCTCAACGCCGACGAGATAATCAAAAGCCCAGGAATCCCTGACACGGCACCCATGGTCGTTAAGGTGAAAGAGGCCGGCATACCAATTATCTCGGAGATAGAGTTCGCAGGCCGGTACACTAACTCGCAGATGATCTGCATCACGGGCTCTAATGGCAAAACCACGACAACGAGCCTCATATACCACATCTTCAAGCAGGCAGGCTACGACGTCGGTCTCGCTGGTAACATCGGCCGCTCGCTGGCGCTGCAGGTGGCTGAGGATCCGCATGCTTACTACGTCATCGAGCTTTCCAGTTTTCAGCTCGACAATATGTATGACTTCCGTGCAAACATCGCCATCCTCTTGAATATTACGCCCGACCATCTAGATCGTTACCACAACTCAATGCAAGAGTACACCGACTCGAAGATGCGTATCGTTCAGAACCAAACCAAGGACGATGCCTTCATCTATTGGAACGAGGACCCTGTCGTCACCAAAGAATTGGAAAAATACCATATCGAAAGCCGGATGTGCCCGTTCAGCATAATCAAGAAACAGGGCATGATAGGCTATATCGCCGATGGCGAATACGTCATCGAGCGACCAACGCCATTCAATATGGAGCAGGAGGATCTGGCACTAACGGGCAAGCATAATATGTACAACTCGCTTGCAGCCGGCATCGCTGCTGACCTCAGCGGTATCTCAAGCGAGGTCATACGCCAAAGCCTCAGTGACTTCGAGGGTGTGGAGCACCGCCTGGAATTCGTGTGCAAAGTGCATGGCATAACGTTCATCAACGACTCTAAAGCGACGAACGTAGATGCTTGCTGGTATGCCCTGGAGAGTATGACGCAGCCTACGGTCCTCATACTCGGAGGTCTCGATAAAGGCAATGACTATGAGCAGATTCGCGAACTCGTCAGCAAAAAATGTAAGGGCCTCGTTTTCCTCGGCGTGGACAACCGTAAGCTGCATGCTTTCTTCGATCCCATGGGCCTGCCTGTGGCCGAAGTCCACTCGATGAAAGACTGCGTCGAAGCCTGCTACCGTATGGCCGAGCCCGGCGACACTGTGTTGCTTTCGCCCTGCTGCGCCAGCTTCGACCTCTTCAAGAATATGGAGGACCGCGGCGAGCAGTTCAAATCGCTGGTCAGAGCCTTGTGAGTAGGCTTAGTGAATATGGATTAGGGATGATGAATATGAGTAATAAGTTAGGAATATGAGCATAAAAGAACGCACCGAAAATCTGAGCACGCTCTTCGAGGGCGACAAGGTACTGTGGATGGTACTTTTCTTCCTATGCATAATCTCCATCTTGGAAGTCTACAGCGCCTCCAGCAATATGACTTTCAACAAGGGAGCTTACTGGAGTCCCGTGCTTATGCATACGGTATATTTGGCCGTAGGCGTTGGTGTGGCGTGGGTTGTGCATCGCATTCCGTGCCGCTATTTCGGTTGGATTGCAGCTGCCGGCCCGCTCATAAGCGTCATACTGCTTATTGCTGTATTCTTTTCTGGAAGCTTGAACGATACCAACCGTTGGATGTCTATCGCCGGCATTTCATTCCAGCCCTCAGAGATAGCCAAGGGCTCGCTCGTGGTCGTAGTGGCATGGATTCTCAGCGTCATGCGCGACGAGCGCGGTGCCACGGCATCAGCCTTCAAATGGATAATGGGATTTGCCGTGGTCATTTGCGGACTCATCGTCTCAGAGAACTTATCTACGGCGATGCTCACATTCATGGTCGTACTGCTGATGATGTTTGTAGGCGGGGTGCCTTGGAAGTACCTTGGCGCACTGATAGGCTTTCTGGCCATTACCGGTTCTATGGGTTATGCTGTACTCCGTTACACTCCAGAGGACACACTGGCCAAATTGGAGCAGGTGCCCGTGCTGAAACGTTTGCCCACCTGGGCCCACCGTGTGCGCAATCATAGCGAGTTTGCAGAGAATCCCGAAGACTTCGACCTCACGATTAATCCGCAGGTTGTGCAGTCGCATATCGCCGTGGCTTCAAGCAATATCATCGGCTGTGGCCCGGGTAACTCTTCTGTTCGCGACTTCCTGCCTCAGGCCTATTCTGACTTTATTTACGCCATCATAATCGAAGAACTTGGTCTGGCCGGCGGTCTGTTCGTCCTCCTCCTGTATATCGCCCTCCTCTATCGAGCGGCGCGCATAGCAGGCCGTTGCGAGAAGAATTTCCCTGCTTTCCTGATAATGGGGCTGGCATTGCTGATAGTGACGCAGGCTATCATCAATATGATGGTGGCCGTAGGAATATTCCCCGTCACGGGACAACCGCTTCCTCTGGTCAGCCGTGGCGGTTCCTCAATCATGGTGAACTGCGCTTATATAGGAATGATGCTATCAATAAGTCGCTCGGCATCAATGATACCAGAAAAAAATATGTCGTCATAGGTTCATGAAATGACCTCTTGGCGACTTATTTAAGCCTCAAGGAAGAAAAAGTTTAGGCGAAACGACGTACTTTGAATTTAAATTGTTAATTTTGCGCGCAAATAAGGGCTTTTATGCCCGCTTTGTTGTAAGTCATGGATAAACATCTGAAAGTCATCATAAGTGGCGGCGGCACAGGCGGCCATATTTTTCCGGCCATAAGCATTGCCGGCGCACTCAAGGAATTGCGCCCCGATGTGGAAATCCTCTTCGTCGGTGCTGAGGATAGGATGGAGATGCAGCGAGTGCCAGCTGCCGGCTACGAGATCAAGGGCCTACCCGTCGCAGGTTTCGACCGTAAGCATTTACTGAAGAACATCAGCGTGCTGTGGAAACTCATGAAGAGCCGCCGTATGGCACGTCGTATCATCAAGGATTTCAAGCCCGACGTGGCTGTTGGCGTAGGTGGCTATGCCAGCGGCCCTACCCTCAATATGGCAGCCAAGATGGGAGTGCCAACGCTCATTCAAGAACAGAATTCCTATGCCGGCGTCACCAATAAGCTGCTGGCAAAATCGGCTAAGCGCATCTGTGTGGCCTACGAGGGCATGGAGCGCTTCTTCCCAGCCGAGAAGATTATGCTCACGGGCAATCCCGTGCGACAGGCGTTGCTCGACTGTAAGCTCAGCCGTGCCGAAGCCATCGTCAAGCTTGGCTTTGATCCGGTGCGACCGCTCATCCTCATCGTTGGCGGCAGCCTCGGAGCCCGCACTATCAACGAGAGTGTGCTCCATCAGCTTAAGCTTATCAGCGAAAGCCGCGTTCAGATAGTGTGGCAGACAGGTGGGTACTATTTCAAAGAGATAAAAGCAAAACTCTCGGACCTCGGTTGCCCGCAAAACCTTAAGGTCACGGACTTCATAAACCATATGGACGAGGCCTATCGCGCTGCCGATCTCGTTATCAGCCGTGCCGGTGCGAGCAGTATCTCAGAACTGTGTCTGCTTGGCAAGGCGTCGATTCTCGTGCCGTCGCCCAACGTTGCCGAGGACCATCAGACGAAGAATGCCAGAGCCCTGGCCGACCGCGGCGCAGCCCTATTCGTTGCCGATGACGAGGCGTGCGAGAAGCTGCTGCCACTGGCTGTTGCCACGGCAAAAGATATCAACACTCTGAAGCAGATTGCAGAGCAGGCCAAGGCTATGGCTCTGCCTGACTCGGCAAAGATTATTGCTCAGGAGGTAATCAAACTGAGCGGCCGATAAGAACTTATCAAAGTTAATGCAATGCAATATAAATCCGTATATTTCATAGGAATAGGTGGCATAGGCATGAGCGCCATAGCGCGCTACTATCTCAAAAAAGGCCTCAACGTCGGCGGCTACGATAAGACGCCCACGCCGCTCACGCGTGAGCTGGAGGCTGAGGGCGCTCTCATCCACTATGATGATGACGTGGCTCTCATTCCCCAAGCCTTCCTCGATGAGAGCTCCACGCTTGTGGTATATACTCCCGCCATACCAGCCCAGCACTCAGAATTCCAATATTTCCTGATTCATCACTTCGACCTACAGAAGCGCGCTCAGGTGCTCGGGACGCTGACACAGTCGCTTCGCGGCCTTTGCGTTGCCGGCACGCACGGCAAGACCACCACGAGCAGCATGACGGCTCACCTGCTTCATCAGAGCCATGTCGACTGCAATGCCTTCCTCGGAGGCATCACCAAGAACTATGGTACCAATTATATCCTTGCTCCCGAGAGCGAGTATGTAGTCATCGAAGCCGACGAGTTCGACCGCTCTTTCCATTGGCTCAGGCCCTACGCTACAGTCATTACGGCAACCGACCCCGACCACCTCGATATCTATGGCACCAAAGAAGCTTATCTCGAGAGCTTCCGCCATTACACCGAGTTGATTAAGCCGGGTGGCTTCCTCGTCATTCACACTGGGCTCGAGATGCAGCCAAACGTCCCAGAAGGCGTAACGACCTACACATATTCGCGCGACGAAGGCGACTTCCATGCTGCCAACCTCCGTATAGGTGGTGGCGAAATATGCTTTGACCTCATCTCGCCGTTGGGTTGCATAAAGGATATTAGCCTCGGCGTGCCCGTAGGAATAAACATCGAAAACGGCATTGCCGCAATGGCTCTGGCACAGATAGCAGGAGCCACGGCAGAGGAAATCCGCAGGGGCATGGCTTCATTCTGTGGTGTAGATCGCCGATTCGACTTTCATGTGCGTACGGCCGACAAAGCCTATCTGAGCGATTATGCTCACCATCCCGAGGAGATTCGCCAAAGCATAAAGAGCATTCGTGAGGTATATCCAGGAAAACGCATCGTAGGCATCTTCCAACCTCACCTATATACTCGCACTCGTGACTTCTATCGTGAGTTTGCTGATGCCCTCTCGCAGCTCGACGAGGTTATCCTTACCGAGATATATCCTGCACGTGAGCAGCCTATTCCAGGTGTCACCAGCCAGATTATCCTCGATAATCTAAAACCAGGAGTGGAGCATCGCCTCATCAGTAAGGCCGACGTCCTCGAGGTCGTCCGCAACACGCACTTCGATGTCCTCATTACCCTCGGGGCAGGAGATTTAGACGACTATGCCTCGGCAATAGCTGAAATCGTTCAGAATCAATAAGCACAAAGATCAATGTCTAAGATGTTAAAGACCTTACTCAAGATTTTCATTCTCTTTGGCGTGGCCGCATATCTCGTCTTCGCCATAGTCACCTTCAGTCGTCCGGCTGAGGGGCAGGAGTGTACGGGTCTTGACATTATAGTCGATGACAGCTACAACACTGGCTTCATTGGTGAAAACGAGATACGGGAGTGGCTGACAACCCACAAGACCTTCCCTGAAGGAGAGAAACTCTCGGATATTGATTTGGCGGCCATGGAGAGCGTGCTCGAGGAGAATCCGTATATCGAAAACGCACTGTGCTACACTACGGCCGAAGACAAAGTGGCCATTCGCGTTACGCCCCGCATACCGTTGCTCCACGTTATCAACCAAAATGGTGATGACTTCTATATCGATAATCAAGGCGGTACAATGCCTCGTGGCCATCACACCGTCGACCTCATCGTAATGACGGGCAATGTGCATCGCTCATCGGCAGGGCGCTTGTACTCAAGTATGGCGCGCACTATAACCGCTGATCCTCGATGGTCCAGTCAGATCCAGGAGATTCACGTAGCGGCGGATGGCGAGATAGAGCTGACACCAGTCGGCGCCAACCACATTGTCATCCTTGGCGACACTTCTAAGGTAGCCGAGAAGCTGCAACGCTTATCCACGTTCTATGATGAAGGTCTTAGCAAGGCCGGCTGGAATATCTACAAGAAAATTAATCTCAAGTTCGAAAATCAAGTCATAGCCTCCCGGCAGTGAGTGACGTAGACAGAATAACGATAAACGACATATAATCATGGGAACAGAAAAAAACATCGTTGCCGTAGAACTAGGCTCGTCATCAATACGGGCTATGATCGGGCAGAAGCTACCCGACGGCACCCTCCATGTGCTCGGCTACGAGAAGGAGACGGCTCCTGACAGTATCCACAAAGGCGTGATCTACAATATCGACAAGACGATACAGGCTGTCGCCGCTATCATCAAGCGTATTGAGGAGCGGCAGAAGGTGTTTGTCAATAAGGTATATGTTGGTGTAAATGGCCAGTCGCTGCGAACTGTGGCTAATACAGTACGCCGGCAGCTTGATGTCAAAGTGGCTATAAGCGAAGAGATAATCGAAAGTATAAACGAAGACAACCGCAACCAGCAGTATCCTGAGGCCGAAATCCTCGATGTAGTGCCCCAGGAGTATCGCGTTGGCAATCACCTCACTACGGCGCCTGTAGGTATTATGGCCGACCGCATCGAGGGTTGCTATCAGAATATCGTGGCTCGTCGCGACCTGTGTGAGAAGATTCGTGCCTGTCTCCGAGGCGCCAAGCTCGAAGAGGCTGGTGTGTTCATTACGCCCCTGCTGCTCTCAGGCTATCTGCTCACCGACCCGGAGAAGCGCTCTGGCTGTGCTCTCGTCGACTTCGGCGCAGAGACGACCACCGTGGCAATCTATGAGAAAAACATTCTGCGCCACCTCGTTGTAATACCCCTCGGAGGCAACAGCATCACCAACGATATAGCAACGTTGCTCCATATCGAGCACGACGAGGCCGAGAACCTGAAGAAGGCTTACGGCAATGCTTATGTCGACACCGACACGCAGGAGGCACGCACCATCAGCCTGAGCAACGATCGCCATATCGAGCTCTCACGCCTGCAAGACATCATCGAAGCAAGGCAGCAGGAAATCCTCGATAATGTTTGGGCTCAGGTCAAGGACTTTGCCGACCGCCTGCTCTCTGGAATTATCTTCACAGGAGGCGCTGCCAACATGCCCAACATGGAAGTGGCCTTCAATGCATACCATAGCTTCGACAAGGTGAAGACACGCATTATGCCCCCTACGCTCGACTATACCACCAACCTCAAACTCGATCCGCAGAGCAACACGCTGGCAACACTCGTGGCCATGTTACGCCGCGGCGAAGAGGACTGCACCGACGAGAAACCCGTAGAACCAGACCTCTTCACCGATAAGCAGAAGGAAGATCCCACATTCGTTGGCACACCCTCTGAGAACGGCGACGGCGTGGTTAAAGGCAACAAAGGCCAAACCGGCGAGGCATCCCAGCCAAACGCAGACGACGTGGCCGAAGCCACTCTCGAGTCGGATGCTAAAGACGAGCCGAAAAAACCTAGCGCATGGAAGCGCTTCATCAGGAAAATCACAGATGCCGCAGGCTCTTTGGTAGAAGAAAATTAAGCACAGAACAATAATACGTACAGCACTATGGATAGCAATGATAACGGTGCCAAGGGCATTCAGTTCAATGAGCCTGCAGGCATACAGTTCAACCTCAAAGTGAACAACCCCAGCATCATAAAGGTTGTAGGGGTCGGAGGCGGCGGTGGTAATGCCGTCACTCACATGTACAACGAAGGTATCCACGACGTTACCTATGTTCTCTGCAACACCGACAGCAAGGCGTTGTCCGACTCGCCTGTGCCCACAAAGCTGCAGATGGGCGAAGGGCTTGGAGCCGGTAACCGTCCTGAAGTTGGGCGCAAGGCGGCTCAAGACAGCATAGACCAGATTAAACAACTTTTTGCCGACGGCACACGCATGGCATTCATCACCGCTGGTATGGGCGGCGGCACAGGCACAGGTGCAGCGCCCATTGTAGCCCAATGTGCTCGCGAGATGGATATCCTCACCGTAGGCATTGTCACCATTCCCTTCCGCTTCGAAGGACATAAGAAGATCGACCAGGCCCTCGATGGTGTCGAGGAGATGTCAAAGCATGTCGATGCGCTGCTCGTAATCAACAACGAGCGACTGCGCGAGATTTACCCCGACCTCACGGTGCTCAACGGCTTTGCCAAAGCCGACGACACACTCAGTATCGCAGCCAAAAGCATAGCAGAGATTATTACTATGCGCGGACTCATCAACCTCGACTTCCAGGACGTTACCACTGTGCTTAAGGATGGTGGCGTGGCAATCATGTCTACGGGCTACGGCGAGGGCGAGAACCGCGTGACGAAGGCCTTCAACGAGGCTCTCCACAGCCCGCTTCTCAACAAGAACGATGTGTTCAACTCCAAGAAAGTTCTCTTCTACATCAATTTCAGCCGTGGAAACGACAGCGACCAACTGACGATGGAAGAGATGAACGAGGTCACCGAGTTCATGAGCAAGTTCGACCAGGACACCGTGGAGGTGAAATGGGGTTTGGGCACCGACGACAGCCTCGGCACAAAGGTAAAGATTACGCTCCTTGCCTCTGGCTTTGGGCTGCAGAATGTGCCTCTTATGGAATCTGCTCATGGTGGCCGCGTCATGCGTGAGCCCGATGAGGATCGCCTCCGTCGCGAAGAAGAGGAGGAGGAGAAGGCAAACCGCCGTTCGACCTATTACAACGAGGACGACAAGAAGCCCACGAAACCGCGTCGCTATGTATATATCTTCACCGATGACGTGCTCGACAACGACGACCTTATCTCGATGGTAGAGTCTACGCCCACTGTGGATCGCAATAAAAACGAACTTAAGCAGATTCAGGAGAAAGCCGCCAGCGAACAGACGGCAACTGAAACTGTCGATAACGAAGCTGATAACTCGCAGACCTTCACTATTCAGTTCTGACGCTTAGTCGCGACCTATAACCTAAGACAAAAGGAGAGCACCACATACTACGTGTAGTGCTCTCCTTTTCTGTCATTATTTTATCTTATCGATGTTCTCGTCTACAATCTGCTGGACATCCTCCAGACGTATCTTGCCTTTAATCTGTACCATCTGGCAGTCGGCCCGGTCGGCCGAGGCAATCAGTATTTCACGGACGTATTCATCGTCAACTCGCATTAGCACTCGCGTCTGTTCGTCCTTCTCGTTGGTCTGAACAAAGGGCTCGTAGCCTTCGTCGTTGGCATCAGCTATGCGATTTAGGAAGCGGTTGCGCACTGATTGCGAGCAGTCTGACAGGTCGAGGACTCGCACTGCGCTGATGCTGCGTGCCAGCTTGCCGCCATCGCTCTTGGGGATGGCGGCTGTGCCTATCTTGAGCAATGCCGTAGGCACGCTGAAATATTCTGCCCCGTTCTCGCTGCGGAACTCATTCATGATGTCGCTATATGTCTTGCTGCTGCGGCAACCGACGAGGATTGCTGCAATGGCTATTGTCAAAAAATAATTTTTTTTCATCGTTTTATATGTCACATGTCATTAGTCATTAGTCACTCGTCATTCTTTATTTTTCCGTGATACTCTGAATATCCTCCACGCTTATCGTTCCCGTAATTACGATGACGCTCAGATCAGCATCGTCGCCGGCAAAGATGACGTATGAGTTCCGGCCTTTACCGAGTTCTCGCAGATAGATTGTAGCACTGTCCTTGCCGCTCTCCTTGACCTCCATAAGGGGTTCGTAGCTGTCACGCTTGAACAGTTCCTGGCAGCCTTTGCGCAACCGTGATGCTGCTTTTGTACTTTCTGACGTGAGGATCTGCACGCTCTCAAGCTTCTGGCTGATTTTCTTAAGGTCCATATTCCCGGCGTCTAACTTTGGCAGCAGGCGAATCATTGTTTTCGAGACGTAGATGCTGGTGATGCCGTCGACGTTTCCGAAGTGGTTGATAAATTCCCTCTGTGCGAAGGATGCTACTGTGCTCACGAGGAGAGCCAGCGCGATAATGAATCGTTTCATATTCAAATAATTCTTTAGTTTGTTATCTGTTTAGTTTCCCCATAATGTGGGCCGTGGTGTGCTCCGCTTGTTGCACGCCTGCGACGCCCTTGGCAAGAGTTGAAGAGAGCATCTTCAGGGCATATTCCGTTTGCTCTCGGGCTTCTTCCGGGTCGTTCACTTCTATTACGTGTCCGCCTTGACTTGGAGTTAGGATGAAGAACGCCGCTGCGGCGAAGGAGGCAGCGATGGTCATCCCTCCAGCCCACTGCCATAGGCGGCGCTGTTTGTGCGACTGCCGAGCCTGCTCGTCAGCGGCCAGTTTGTCGATGAGGGTGCTCAGTCGGCTTTCCAAACCCTCAGGCACTGCGATTCCTTGCTCAGTCGCAAAACCTGGCGTATCGTGTAATTCAGTCATGGTCGTAAGAGTGTTTTAAGTTTACTTTTTGCACGGCTCAGCAACACGCGTACGTTCACGGCGCTGAATCCTGTCTCTTGTTCTATCTCCTGGGGCGAGCGGTCGTCGATGATACTCATGCGGGCCACGCGTTGTTGGTGCTCTGGCAGACTGCCTATTGCCTCCTCTACAGCTGCAATGGTCTCGTTGCGCTCTACGGCGTTAGATGCATCGTAATCAGCATCGAGTGAAAGTTCTTCGGCTTGGCGATCGGTCGTAGGCACACGTTTACGGCGAAGGTTGTCAATGCAGAGGTGCCGCGTCAGCATGGTGCAGTAGGCCTCCAACCGTTCGTCTGTGACAATCTTGTCGCGAGTCTGCCAGAGGCGGATGAACGCCTCCTGCACCGCATCCTCCGCATCTTGAGCGTTGCCCAGGATGGCGTAAGCAGTGCGGTACATTTGTCCGCTCTTCGGCAGAAATATTTCTTTAAACGTGGTAGCTGTCATCGTTTTATGCGCACCTTCTATACATAATAACGCAAGCGGGATCATATTTGTTACACGTCTTCAGCAAAAAAATGCTAAAACATCGTAAAGCTATAATTATTTAGCTTATCTTTGCACTTGCAAACCCAAAACCATAACAATTATGCTAGGAGGTATTATTGTAGGACTCATCGCTGGCGCTATCGCCGGATGGATTATGCGAGGCGAAGGCTACGGCTGCCTGTGGAACATCGTTTTAGGTCTCTTGGGAGGCACTGTGGGTGGCTGGATTTTCGAGAAACTCGACATTACGTGGCAAGGTACCGTGGGTTCCATCGGCACTGCTGTGATTGGAGCCGTGGTGCTCATCTGGCTTTATCGCCTAATAACGGGGAACAACAAGTGATTCGTTCTTGGCGGGCAATCCCGCCCCTAACGTGAGTCGTTTTTTTTCATGCTCGATTTTGCTGCTATAGATTTTGAGACGGCCAATGCCGAGCGCACCAGCGTGTGCTCGGTAGGCGTTGTCGTTGTGCGAGGAGGTCAGATTGTAGACTCTTTTTATTCGCTCATTCAGCCCGAGCCCAACTACTATCTTTATTGGAACACTCATGTGCATGGGCTCACGCGTGCCGACACCGACCGTGCCCCTGTCTTCCCCTACGTTTGGCAGCAGATTGCGCCGCGTATCGAGGGCCTGACGCTCGTGGCCCACAACAAAGCCTTCGACGAGAGTTGTCTCAAGGCAGTATTCCGATGCTACCAGATGGATTACCCCGACTACCATTTCCTCTGCACCTGCGTAGCTTCACGCCGGGCCTTCCCATCTGCGCCTAATCACCAGCTCCACACCATAGCCGCCCTTTGTGGCTACGACCTCCGCAACCATCACCACGCCCTCGCCGATGCCGAGGCATGCGCTCGCATTGCGCTCGAGATATTGTAACCCCAAAGTTCATCGTTCTTCGCAAGCGAAGCGAGCAGAGCTCGAGCGCAAAGTTCAAAGTTCAAAGTTCCAAGTTCAAAGTTCAAAGTAGCGTTCAAACATAAGCCTATAGGCCTCCGCTTTTTCAGTGAGTGCCATCGGGTAGGCGCGTGATGAACTTGGCAAACGAAACAAATCAACATTTTCGATAGGGGAGGGCAGGGCTGTGCCGACTTTCGGCAGCACGGCCCTGCCTTTTGCGTTTGTCATGCCCAAAGCAAGGGCCACAGTCTCGCTTGCCTTTTCTCCAGTCGTCACTATTGCCCGTAGCTCTGGCAGGTGCTCCACCAGCGTCCTTACGTCGGTCGGCACGGCCACCTCCAAAAACTTATCGGAGGCATTATCTGCCAAACGCCTTACAGCCAGTGCCGTGTCGAATATTCCGATGCCGTATGTTTTCAGATGCACCACAATCTCTTTCAGCTTGAAGCATCGGTGCTCCTGATCTACAAAATGTTGTGCATCACCATAGAATGCCAGGCCCTCAATCCGCCAATGCTCATTCGTGAAGTTAGGATAGAAGAAGTCCATGCACCACCGTTTCCTCTGTGGAGGAAACGAGCCTAAGAACAGCACCTTACATCCCTCTGGCAAAAAAGGTACTAGCGGATGCCATTCTGGAATGCTGTCGTCTAAAGCTTTCTTATTCAGAAATAAATCTTCAGCCCAGCCCTCCTTTAAGGTCATTCTGAGTGCTTTCTCAGCAAGAGTCAAATAGTCCTTTGTAATCATGCTGCAAATTTACAGCTTTTATTTCATCTTCATTGACTTTTTCTAAAAAACATTCTCAAAACACCTCTCTCCCGTGGGCCTAGCCCCTCTCTCCCGCGCCCTCGTTCATCCCCCGATTACCGTTCCCGCGGTTTCTCCCGCGGGTCCTCTTTTCCCCCGCGGGTCCCCTCTCTCCCCGCGGGTCCCCCCTCCCTCCCCCTCACGCGCGCGTGCGCATTCATTATTTTATATTATTGCCCTTCTCCCCTGCTCCTTCCCGCGCCGGTATTATCCCCTCCTTTTTTGCCCTCCGCGCCCCCAATTCCCTCCCCTCGTTGCCCTTATTTGTCGTTTTTATGCCCGAAAGCAACTTTTTTCGCAAGTTTTTTCAAAAAACCTCCGCAAATATTTGGTGGAATGGAAAAGTCGGCGTACCTTTGCACCCGCAAACGAGAAAGGGACACCCCTGCGGTGCAGGGGCTGTAACTTACGCTCGCTC
>JAFRNY010000011.1 GCA_017429945.1 Bacteroidaceae bacterium | reverse complement strand
TTTCTTTGGGTTGGTCTGTTGGGCCTGCTCTACGAGCAATGCCTGCTGCGAGAAGCCCTCCTCCCATATCTGGCCTATGCGCTGTGCCACGTAAACGAGATTCTTACTCACCACGACGGTAGCGGCAGGCAGGAGGTCGGCCACAGGCACCAGACCTGCACCTTCGGCAGAGAGCTCAGGCACCAGTGTCACGGCCTCACGACGGTCTCGGCTGAGCTGGCTCTCCACCTCGAACGTGCGAATGGAATCGACCTCATCACCAAAGAAATCGATGCGGAACGGCAGCTCGTGGGAGAAAGAATAGACGTCGATGAGCGAGCCGCGAACGGCAAACTGCCCCGGCTCATAGACATAGTCGGTGCGCTGGAAGCCAAACTCAAGCAACGTCTGCGCCACGAAACTGCTATCGACCTGCTCCCCCACCCTGATCTCAAGCGTGCGTTCGCTCAGCTGCTTCTCAGTGACGACGCGCTCTGCCAAGGCTTCGGGGTAGGTGACGATGAATGTGAGGGAGGCCCCTCTCCCCGCTCCCCCCGTGGGGGGGAGGGCCGCATGTCCCTTGGCATCCTGTTCACTAGAGGATAGGCAGTCCTCCCCCCCACGGGGGGAGTTAGAGAGGGGCTTCAACCTACTGAGCACCTCGGTGCGCAGAATCTCGCTGGCAGCGTCGCGCTGCCCGAACTTCACTGCCCGGCGAAACGACGAGGGGAAGAAGAGGACGCGCTCATCGCCAAGCACCTGCACGAGGTCGTGGTAGAAATAGCCGGCCTCATCCTGGTCGTCGAGGACGAAGAGAAAAAGATTCGGAAGCGCTGGCACGGCGCTGTCGACAGCCTTGGCATCAGCCCCAGACTCATCATAGCCCAACGCCGCAAAAGCCATGGCGGCCGCACTGCCATGCAGACCTGAAAGCACGACACTGCGTTTGCGCTCGTTAGCGAGCGCACGTCGCAAAGCCCTAACCTGCGGATGGCGGGCATAGAGCTTCTGAAGTTCCTGTATCTCCATATAGGATGTGTATTTCGCTGGCAAAGGTAATGAAAGATTAAGGAATAAGGACTTGGGAACAATATTTTTTACCCTTTCGCAATCATTTATAGGCATCATCCGCCGCTTTTTCTGTATTTTTCAAAAGAAAGAAGGGTTACTTTGAACCGCGGAGCCTATTAATGGCAAAGAAGCAAAAAACATCAAACCACATAAAACTTAGCACTATGACACTGACAACAACACCCACTATCGAAGGGCACCCCGTACGCGAATACAAAGGCGTAGTGACTGGCGAGACAATCATCGGCGCCAACGTTATCAAAGATTTCATGGCCGGACTGACCGACTTCTTCGGCGGCCGCAGCAACACCTACGAGAAGGTGCTCATCGAAGCCAAGGACACCGCCATGAAGGAGATGATGCAACGCGCACAGATGATGGGCGCCAACGCTATCGTAGGCATCGACATCGACTACGAGACCGTAGGACAGTCGAGCTCGATGCTCATGGTGTCGACCAGCGGCACAGCCGTGGTCATCTAAACCTACGCCACCTGAGCATCAACAACAGCTAAGCCAGCCTCAATATCGAGGCTGGTTTCTTTGTTTAGCACCTTTTTGAGCTTTTTATTTCATTTTTTCACCCATTCTCTTTTCTCATTAATCTAAAGTGCGTATCTTTGCGGCAAGAAAAATAAATCACAGCGAGCTATGCCAGCCGACAGCATCGTAATCATCCCTACCTACAACGAGTGCGAGAACATAGAGAACATCATTCGCGCCGTGACATCACTCACAGAACATCAGTTCAACATCCTTGTCATCGACGACGGTTCGCCCGACGGCACTGCCGACATCGTACGCCGCCTCATGGCGGGTGACCTGGCCGACCGCCTCTTCCTCGTAGAGCGTGAGGGCAAGCTGGGACTGGGCACTGCCTACATCGCTGGCTTCCGCTGGGCGCTGGAGCACGGCTACGAGTACGTCTTCGAGATGGACGCCGACTTCAGCCATGCGCCCTCCGACCTGCCGCGCCTGCTGGCAGCTTGCCTCGACGAGGGCTATGATATGTCGATAGGCTCACGCTACATCACCGGCGTCAACGTGGTCAACTGGCCCATGAGCCGCGTGCTTATGTCGTACTTCGCATCGAAATACGTGCGCATAGTCACCGGACTTAAGATCCACGACACCACGGCCGGCTTCGTATGCTATCGCCGACGGGTGCTCGAGACCATCGACCTCGATGCCGTGCGCTTCAAGGGCTATGCCTTCCAGATTGAGATGAAGTTCACGGCAGCCCAATGCGGATTCCGCATCAAAGAAGTGCCTGTGGTATTCGTAAACCGCGAGCTGGGCACGAGCAAGATGTCCGGTGGCATCTTCTCAGAGGCTGCCTTCGGCGTCATGCGCCTGCGCTGGGACGGATGGTTCAAGAAATATCCTAGATACAAAGAATAACGTCGGAAAACAGCACACCCTTGGAGACTCACGCCAGAGTCTGCAAGGGTGTTTTCTTTTACGGCCTTGGGTTCAGCCACAAAAGGAACACCGCCAAAGAACTAAAGCACAGCAAAATCATGGCAGAGAAGATATGTTTGAATGACATAGTCTACGTCAGCGACGGCCGCATCCGCCGCGCAGACATCGTCGTGGAGGGAGAGCTTATCTCGCAGATTACAGATAAGGAAGAGATTGACCAGGCACAGCTCATCGCCTACCTTGACGAGAGGGGCGAGGAGACAAGCGTCGTGCTGCCGGGAGTCATCGACGACCACGTGCACAGCCGCGAGCCGGGACTCACGCATAAAGGCGACCTCGCCAGCGAGACGCACGCCGCGGCAGCCGGAGGCGTAACCTCGATTATGGATATGCCCAACGTAGTGCCGCAGACCACCTCGCTCGAAGCGCTGGCGGAGCGCCAGGCAATGGGCAAGGCGCACGCCTTCGTGAACTACGCCTTCCACTTCGGAGCCACCAACAGCAACGCACACCTGCTGCCGCAGCTCGACGCCACCCGCGTGCCGGCCGTGAAGCTGTTCATGGGCAGTTCCACTGGAGGCATGCTCGTGGACCACGGCGACGCACTGCGTGCCGTGTTCGAGCGCTCACCGCTGCCCATCATGGTGCACTGCGAGGACTCGGCCATCATAGCCGAAAACATGCGACTCGCAAAGGAGCGCTATGGCGATGACCCCGACGTCGTTCACCACGCCGAAATCCGCAGCCGCGAAGCTTGCATAGCATCGTCGACGCTCGCCGTGAAGCTGGCGCGCGAGACAGGAGCACGCCTGCATATAGCTCACGTGACGACGAAGGAGGAACTTGACTTCGTCACCAAGACCCCCTCCCCGCTCCCCCTAAAGGGGGAGAGCGATTACCCTTCAAGAGCCGATAATAACAGCCTTCAAAACATTCCACCCTCCCCCTTTAGGGGGAGCGGGGAGGGGGTCTGCACTTTAGAAGCCTGCCTGCCACACCTGCTGTTCTGCGACGACGACTACGCCAGCCTGGGCACGCGCATCAAGTGTAACCCCTCGGTGAAGACAGCAGCCGACCGCGAGGCGCTGCGCGAGGCGCTCAACGACGGGCGCATCGCCGTCGTTGCCACCGACCACGCCCCACACCTCCTCACCGAGAAGCAGGGCGGCTGCGCGCGCGCCGCCTCCGGAATGCCTATGGTGCAGTTCTCGCTCGTGGCGATGCTCCAGCTCGCCGACGAAGGAGTGCTCAGCCTGCCACGCCTTGTGGAACTTATGTGCCACAACCCCGCACGCCTCTTCGCCATCGAGGGCCGAGGTTTCATACGCGAAGGCATGAAAGCCGACCTGGCGCTCGTCTGTCGCAAGCCCTGGACGCTCACCGCCGCCGACGTCGTCAGCCGCTGTGCCTGGAGCCCACTTGAAGGGCGCAGCTTCAACTGGCGCGTCAGTCAGACCTATTGCAATGGGCGCCTCATCTACGACAAAGGCGCGTTCGCCAATGACAACGAACACGCCTGTGCCTTAACTTTCAGCGCCGAGCGCTGAATGAACTAAATGTGGAGTTATTCCGCCAACCCCTGCTCCTCATTTATCTTCTCAGCATTCTCACGAGCCATACGCACCCAGTCGCGAACGTAGGCATCGTTCTTGAAAGCATCCGATGCAAGAGTGATTAGCTCCTCTATCTGTGGAGTCATGTAAGGATATGGCAAACGGCTCGTTGCTATCATGAAGACACCGGGGCCCAGCACATCGTCCATATGGTCCTTGATGAACGACGTCACGAGCGCATCGTTCTGCGCGCTGAGCACGGCGGCCTCGCTGTTGAGCTGGGCGAGAATTGAATCGTGGTCCAAGCCTTCGAGGATCATCTGGCTCTCGCGACGAGGCAGTTCGGCCAGTTGCTCGTCGAGCACACTCTTGCGACGGATGAAGCTGTAGAGCGTGTCGTTGAGCGCAGAGCCCGTGACACGATGTTCGTTTTCCGTTATAGCTATTTCCACGGGACTTCCGTCGAGCACGACGGGCAGCACGCTCTCATCGCCCAGGAAAAGGCTTGCCATGACAGCCGAATCGACAGGCACATCAAATGCAAAACGACCGTGAATGACGCGGGCGGAATCCACGACGGTCATCTCGCCATCGGAATACACGCGCAGCGACATCATCCGTCCTTCAAGAGCCGGTAATGTCGTTGTGCCAGTGACCGTGAGCTGTTTCTTGCAGCCTGCAACGACAAGCGATGCCACGATGGCTGCCACAAAATTCATGACTACGAAAAAACGCTTGAGACTAATCATTTTTATTTCCTTTTATACCTTTTTTTGATTTATATTTCTCTTCGAGAGCCGAATGGACGACGTCGAACGCCTCGCGCATAGCGGCACGCTCAGCATCGGCACCTTGAGCCGAAGGCTCTATCGGCGCGTGAATGGTCAGGCGCAAGGGATGCCAATCCACGAAATTGAAGCCTCGCCAACGCGGCAGCACATCAAACGAGCCGTTGATGGTCACAGGCAGCAGAGGCAACTGCAGCTCGTCGGCCAACTGAAACGCACCACGCTTGAACGGCCGCATACCGCCGTCCCACGTGCGGGCACCCTCGGGGAACACCACCAGCGACACGCCCTCGCGCAACACGTTGCGGGCATGGTCGTGCGTGGCCTGCATGGCCTTGGGGCCGCCTTTCTGATCCACAAATATAAAGTCGGCGCTCTCGCAAGCCTTGCCTACGAGGGGCATGCTACGAAGTTCCGACTTCATCATCCATTTGAAATGGCGGTTCAGGAACCCATAGACGAGGAAAATATCGAATGCGCCCTGATGATTGGGCACGATGACATAGCTCTGGTCAGCGACCATATGCTCGCGGCCTTCCACCTTCACAGGCAGCAGCAACAGCCGGACGAACGCGCGCGACCACAGCTTGCCGGGATAGTAGCTCCACCAAGCTGCATTAAAGAGCGTGCAGCCTATCGTGACAGCCAAAGCCGTCAGCACAGTAAGCACCAACAGCACGGGCGAAACAGCCAACTGATATAGTCTATATAACCACTTCATATTTTATCCTAAAAGCCCCCTCCGACTCCCCAAAGGGGGAGAGAATGGAGCATGTATATTCGCTTGGCCCCCTCCGACTCCCCCAAAGGGGGAGAGAACAGAAGCCGCTGTAACTCTTATTTTTCACTTTTCACTTTCCACTTTTCATTCGTCACTCGTCATTCGTCACTCGTCATTCGTCATTACACCCAATCCCTAATCCTTTTCCTTCTCCAATTCCGCCGAAATACGGAAAACGGTATAGAGCTCGAGCACACAGGCTATGGCCAAAGCCACCACCCACTCGTTGCGTCGGGCAAAACCGATTTGGCACACCTGCATGATCATCAGGCAAGCAGTGACCAACAGCGCCAAGGCGCCCAGCAACTGCTGCCTACGCAAGCGACGAAGAGTGAAGCTGCGACCTTCGTAGCGCTGTAGCATCTGCAAGGGAGCAAACACCAGTGCGCCGACGGTGAACGCCACCGTAGCCCACAGCGGCTGCCACATGAAGCAGGCGGCGCCAAGGAGCATGAGCACGGCGCCTATCTGCTGTGCCAAGAGTTGTCGGGGAGAGAGTTCGTGCATATTCATTTGAGATTTTTAGTCGGTGGAAGTAGAATCTACGATCACGAAGACATCCTCCTCGGCGCGCTTCATAAGATACTTCTCGCGAGCCAGTTTCTCCACGGCCGCAGGATTGTTCATGAGCGACTGCAGACGAGCCGATTCCTCGTCGTACTGCTGCTGATATTTGTCGATCTCGCGCTTCAGGTTACTGATGTCGACACGCCGGTGGTAGCGCACCAGCAGGCTGTTCTCGTCAACGACTCCTATGATGAGCATGAACACCAAGAACGCCACGACATACTTGTAGCGGCGGATATAGTTATTCCAAAACGTCAGAAGATGTCCCATAATCTTTACCTTATTTTCTCGTTTCCTTTCTTTTCTGGGGGCGAAGATAATGAAAAGTTTAGAGTTTAATGCCCAATCATCAAAGTTTTTTTCGTCAAAAGGGAGTTTTTCATTCTTTTTTCGTATCTTTGCAGGCAAAAGACGGGCAAAAAGCGGTTCCAAACCCTCTGATGGCCGTCTGATCAAAAGATTTCTTGCACCAAAACAAAAATTCAAATACACTAACACTCATGAGCGAATACATAGTTTCAGCACGCAAGTACCGCCCGATGACCTTCGACACCGTCGTAGGCCAAACGGCTATTGCCACGACGCTCAAGAATGCCATACGAGCCGGCAAGCTGGCCCACGCCTACCTCTTCTGCGGCCCGCGAGGCGTGGGCAAGACCACCTGCGCACGCATCTTCGCCAAGACAATCAACTGTCTCAACCCGCGCGAGGACGGCGAAGCCTGCGGCGAATGCGAATCGTGCATGGCGTTCAACGAAGGGCGCTCGATGAATATTCACGAGCTCGATGCAGCATCAAACAACTCGGTCGACGACATCCGAAACCTCATCGAGCAAGTGCGCATTCCGCCACAGATCGGGAAGTACAAGGTGTTCATTATCGACGAGGTGCACATGCTCAGCTCTGCGGCTTTCAACGCCTTCCTCAAGACTCTCGAAGAGCCGCCCGCCCACGCCATATTCATCCTCGCCACGACAGAGAAGCACAAGATCCTGCCTACCATTCTCTCGCGATGCCAGACCTACGACTTCCAGCGCATGAGCATCGAAGAGATAGTGAACCATCTCGCCTCCGTTGCCGCCAAAGAAGGCTACACGGCCGAGCCTGCAGCGCTCAACATCATAGCGCAGAAGGCCGACGGCGGCATGCGTGACGCTCTCTCAATCTTCGACCAGGTCGTAAGTTTCACCGGCGGCAATATCACTTATGCCCAGACGATTGCCAACCTCAACGTCCTCGACTACGAGTACTACTTCCGCCTCACAGACTTTATGCTCGAGAAGAAAATCAGCGAGAGCCTCATGCTCTTCAACGAAGTGCTCGAGAAAGGCTTCGACGGAGGACCATTCATCAGCGGGCTGGCCACACACCTGCGCAACCTGCTCGTCAGTCGCGACGCCGCCACGACACAGTTGCTCGAAGCCAGCGACGACATTCGCCAGCGCTATGCCGAACAGGCCCAGCGCTGCAAGCCGCAATGGCTCTACAGGGCAATCCGCCTTTGCAACGACTGTGACCTGGCCTACCGCACAAGCCGCAACAAACGCCTGCAAGTGGAGCTGACGCTCATAGAGGCCGCACAAGCCACCGACGATGAGCCTTCTGCGGGGCGCCGCCCTGCACATAGAATCCTAAAACCAATATTCAGCCTCCTGGCAGCAGCTGCCACGAAGGCTGAGACTGGGGCCGCACAGCAGCCTCAGCAAGCGGCGTCTGCGCCTACGCCACAGCAGCCCGCACCCGCGCCTCGCGCCGAGCAACCCAAGCCGCAGGCCACGCCCTCGCACCAAGCGCCGGCTCTGCAGATTCCCACCGCACCGACGCCACAACAGCAGCACCCGAAACGGGCTCTGAAAATCTCCGGACTGACGCCTTCCATCGGGCAGCACATGCGGGCCAGCAATGCCGAGGCGGCCAACGCCAAAGAGTCCGACAGCAGCGCCACACACTCACAAGCGCCTCTGGTGCAGGAGACCAAGCCTGTCAATCAGACAGACTTGGAGCTACAGTGGCAGGCGTTTATCAACACGCTCCCAATCGAAGAGACAGCCCTCGGACAGAACATGCGCATCATGGTGCCGAAGCTCACAGAGGGCACGGCAGACGCCACGGTCAGCGTCGACAACGAAGACGTCGCAGCTATGATTCAGCGCATAAAGCCGCAACTGCTCGAATTCCTCCACACGGCGTTGCACAACAGCCTGATCACGCTCTCGATAAACATCATCGAACAGACACAGGCGCCGCCACGAGTCTACAACAAACGCGAACAGCTAAAATACTTCTGCGAACAAAACCCGACGCTCATTGACCTCGGAAAATCCTTCAAACTCGAACTGAGCTGAGCGACCGCTCGACACGACCGGCCGAATCGGCTCACGCGACCGGTTGAAAGTCCGAACGCAACCGGTTGAATCGGACAACGCAACCGGTTGAATCGGACAACGCAACCAGCCGCATACGACCATACATCTTATAATTAGGTAAAACAGCACATGCCCATCGTAAACCGTTTCATTCCTCTCCGCGCTTTTGCCGCCGTGAACCTTTTCGGCTTTATCTTCGTCAGGCGGGGCAATAAGTTTACGACCGACGACCTTCGCCACGAGCTCATCCACACGCGGCAGATGCGCGAGTTGCTGTACGTGCCGTTCTACATCGTCTATGGCATAGAGTGGTTGGTGCGCCTCATTCAGTTCAGGAGTCCGTTGAGGGCCTACCTCAACATCTCATTCGAGCGCGAGGCCTACGCTCATCAGGCCGACGTCAAATATCTCACCACGCGCCGCCACTACGCGTGGTGGCGGTATTTGCGTCGCCGCTAAACAAGTTCCAGAGTCAGAACGGGGCCGTTTGCTCGAAATGCAGATGCTCGCCCGTGGCCGGATGCTCGAAGTCGAGAGCCTCGGCGTGGAGGTACAGCCGGCCGGCGAGCTGCCCATAGAGCCTGTCGCCCACGATGGGCATTGCCAGACCTTCATCCGACGAAGCATGAACGCGCAACTGATGTGTGCGCCCTGTCTGCGGATAGAAAGCTATGCGAGTGACGGCTCTTCCCCCGGCCCCCTCAGCTTCGCCCACATTATCGTTCAGCATCTCATTCCCGATCACTTCATATAGCGTCACTGCCTCAAGGCCACGCTCGCGGTCCACGCGCTGGCGAGGCAGATAGTCGTAGTCGGGCGCCAGCGGTAGGCTTATCTGCCCACTCAGCCCTGTCAGCCGCCATTGTCCCTCGAGCAGCGCCACATAACGCTTCTTGACAGCCCTTGCCTCGAACTGTTTCTGCAGCCAGCTGTAGCTCATCTGCGTCTTCGCCAGGATCATCAAGCCCGATGTGTCTTGGTCCAGCCGGTGAACTACCACCGGACCTGAGATATCGGGCCATCGCCGGCGAGCATAGTCAAGCAGATTCGGAGCGCCGCCCTTGCCTGGGACGCTCAGCCATCCCGTAGGCTTGACAACGACGGCCATCCAAGCATCCTCCCACACCACCTCGACCTCGCCGCCCAGACGTTCGTAATGACGGGCCGGGTCGGGCTCCACATCCAAGCCCTCGAGCATGAACGAAAGAATAGGCCTGCACTTGCGATTGCACGACGGATAGAAGACGCCCGCCCTGCGGTAGTCGCCACAAAGCGCCGGCCCCCACCAGAACTCAGCCATGGCCAAGGGCCGCAGCCCAAGGGCATAGGCGGTATTGAGCAACTTAGGCGCACAGCATTCGCCGGCGCCCGAGGGTATTATCAGCTTAGTGCCGCTGTCTGCTGCAGGGCTTGAAGACCCTTCATCGCCAAACAACTCCAGCAGGCTCTTAGTCTCACCGCAGGCATTCATGAATCTGAACTGCCTGAAGAGCCAATCCTGCAAGGCCTCGCTGCGCTGTCGCCGCTCTTCTTTTGCCCGACGGAGCTCTTCGCGAAGCTGGTCGAGGCGCTGCTCCAGGGCCTTAATCTCTGTCGCAAATTGCTGCTTAGCCCGTCGGATTTCGGCTTTCTGAAACTGGCTTTCACGCTCCAGCGTCATCAAGATTTCTTGCGCATCGGGCTCTGTCTTGTCAAGAGCAGCGCGCCTGTCGTCTCGCTCTTCTTTGCCCCTCTCATAAGCCTCACGCGCTTCGTCAACGGCCTCTTCGCGAAGCCTGAGCAGCCTCTCGAGCTCGAAATTTACTGCACTTATAGAAGATTGAAACCCAGCGTTTTCTATCTCAACGCTTAAAGCGCTTATTTCAGTTTGCTCCTTCTGGAAATAGCCTTCGGGATCAAGGTAGTCGAACACTGGCGGAACGAACCACGGATGAGCATACGAGCCTGCCAGCTGACCGGAGTAGGCAGCCAGGAAACCGCCCTCAACAACCAACACGCCATACATCTTACCCTCGCACGAGAGCCCCTCGGCCTCGACATAATCCTGCACTATCCTCGCAGCAAGCCTACACAGCGGATGAGGCGTATAGCGAAAGGGATAGGTGAACGCCGTGGGCACAGCCTCGCGGGCCGTGTCCAAGGGGTGCAGGAAGGAAGGCTTTTCACTTTGATTCATACGACAGCAGGGACATGACGGCTCAGGCATATTTGAATTTATTCGCCGCCAGACGCCTGCAAAGATAAGGTCTTACGCCCACTAAAACGCACATTCATTCACCAATTCTTCGTCTTTAAACGTTTTTTATCTATAAAACATCGCCTTCTCTTGCAATAGTTCAAGCTTTTATTGCTAATTTTGCAGCCAAAAGCACACATTAAATAATTTAAGACCGACTATATGGCACAGAACTTTATCAAGGTGACCTACCGTATGTTCACCAACACAGCCGCCTCGCACAAACTGCTCTACGAGACCGACGCCCAGCAGCCCGTGGGCTTCGTCACTGGCATGGGCCTGATGATCGACGCCTTCGAAGAGAAGCTATGCGAGCTCGCCGCTGGCGACCAATTCGATTTCACCCTGCAGGCTGCCGAGGCCTTCGGCGAGCGCGACGAGGACCTCGTGCGCCCCGTGCCCCGCAAGGCGTTCGAGATCAATGGCAAATTCGACGACGAACACATCTTCCCCGGCGCCGAAGTGCCTCTGATGGACAGCGAAGGCAACCAGTTCTACGGCACAATCGTCAAGGTGACCGACAGCGATGTGACCGTGGACCTTAACAATCCGCTGGCAGGCAAAGCACTGCAGTTCACAGGCACCGTCCACGAGAATCGCGAGGCCACGCTCCAAGAGATTGAGCATACGGCCAAGATCCTCAGCGGCGAATGCGGAGGATGTGGCGGTTGCGGCAGCGAAGGCGGATGCGGAGGATGCGGAAGCGGATGCGGAGGATGTTGACAAATTAACAGATTAACAAATTAACAGGTTAACAGATTAACATGTTAACAGATTAACAATTTAACAGGTTAACAGATTAACAAATTAACAGGTTAACAGGTTAACACACGAACCTTTCAATTACGGGCTCAGCCCGCCACCTTCAATGAACACTTTTGGCAATATATTTCGGCTTACAAGCTACGGCGAGAGCCATGGTGCAGCGATAGGAGGAGTCATAGACGGATGCCCCCCGGGTCTGGCGCTAGACCTCAATTTCATTCAGGCTGAGCTGGACCGCCGTCGCCCCGGGCAGAGCCGCCTCACCACGGCCCGCAACGAGTCCGACCGCGTGGAACTGCTCTCAGGAGTTATCGACAGCCGTGATTCTGATTCGGTGAAGATAACCACCGGCACGCCCATAGGCTTCATCGTGCGCAACGCCGACCACCACTCCTCCGACTATGACTCGCTGCGCGACGTCTTCCGTCCCTCGCACGCCGACTTCACCTATCAAGCCAAATATGGCATCCGCGACCATCGAGGCGGCGGACGCTCCTCGGCACGCGAGACCATAGCGCGCGTTGTGGCTGGAGCCATAGCCAAGCAGGCGCTGAGCGAGCTGGGCATCGACGTCAAGGCATGGACGGCACAAGTCGGTGCCATCGCCTGCGAGCGCGACTGGACGCGCCTCGACCTCAACAAAATCGACGACTCCCCCGTGCGCTGCCCCGACCTCAACGTGGCGCGGCAGATGGAAGAGCTCATCCTGCGCGTGAAAGGCGAGGGCGACACCATCGGAGGCATCGTCGCCGGCGTCGTCACTGGCTGCCCTGCAGGCCTAGGCGAGCCCGTCTTCGGCAAGCTTCATGCCCAGTTGGGCGCCGCCATGCTCTCGATCAATGCCGCCAAAGGCTTCGAGTATGGCGACGGCTTCGCTTGCATAACCAAGCGCGGCAGCCAGCAGGCCGACCATTTCAACCCCGATTTCTCAACCACCACAAACCACTCTGGAGGCATACAGGGCGGCATCAGCAACGGCATGCCCATCACGTTCCGCGTAGCTTTCAAGCCCGTAGCCACCCTCCTGCAGCCCCAAGAGACGGTCAACCTCCACGGTGAGGCCGTGACAATTCAGCCACGCGGGCGCCATGACCCCTGCGTGCTTCCCCGCGCCGTGCCCATCGTAGAAGCCATGGCCGCCATAGTCATTCTCGACGCTTACTTGCTCAATTGCAAATTTCCTAATTTCAAGTCACAAATTTAATGTAAAATCTACTCAAGTTTCGGATGTTCTTAATAATAACTTTCAATTATTTATATGTCAAGAATTAGAGCGCTCTAATTCTTGATAAAAATAACTACATCCGAAACTTGAATTGAATCTATAGAATTATGGAAGATATAGCATTATATAAGGATATGGAAGAGAATCCTACATTTATTAAAATGATTGGATTTTGCCTGTAATTTGTAATTTAACATTTGACATTTGAGATTTAAAATAAAATGTTTACATTTTCACTTGCCCTCGTAGCCCTCGTCGTGGGCTATCTCCTCTACGGAGTCTTTGTTGAGAAAGTATTCGGCATAGAGCCCGAGCGCACTACCCCATCGTACCGCCTGACCGATGGTGTCGACTATATCCCGATGGCTACGTGGCGCGTCTATCTCATTCAATTCCTCAACATAGCCGGCACGGGGCCCATCTTCGGAGCCATCATGGGCATTCTCTTCGGTCCTGCGGCCTACCTGTGGATAGTCTTCGGCTGCATCTTTATGGGTGCCGTCCACGACTACCTCTGCGGCATGATCTCGCTGCGCCAGGACGGCGCCTCGCTGCCCGAGATGGTGGGCAACGAGCTCGGCGGCGCCGCACGCCAGGGCATGCGCGGACTGTCGCTGTTGCTGCTGGTGCTCGTAGGCACGGTATTCGTCACCACAGCCTCCGGCCTCCTGGCCACGATGACCGAGGGCTCGTTCGGCCTCGACATGAGCGCCTGGCGCTGGGTGTGGATAGGCCTTGTCTTCACGTATTGCATCCTGGCCACACTGTTGCCTATCGACACGCTCATCGGACGTCTCTACCCCGTCTTCGGCGCCGCGCTACTGATTATGGCCATCGGCGTGGGCTACGGCATCTTCACGCGCGAAGGGTGGGTCCCGGAAATCACCGATGCGCCCTTCGTCAGTCATCATCCCAAGGGGCTGCCCATCTTCCCCTTCCTCTGCATTACCATCGCCTGCGGCGCCATCAGCGGCTTCCACGCCACACAGTCGCCCCTGATGTCGCGTTGCCTCGAGAACGAGCGCCGTGGCCGCTTCGTGTTCTACGGCGCCATGATCACCGAGGGCATCGTAGCCCTCATCTGGGCTGCTGCTGCCATTAAGTTTGCCGCAGCACAGTCGGTACCGCCAGGGCAGTATGCCGGCATGGAGCCTTACCACGCCCTATCAGCTATCCTCAGCGCCGGAGGCCACGGCACCAACCCGTCGCTCCTCGTCAACATGATCTGCACCACGTGGATGGGGCGCATAGGCGCCATACTCGCCGTGCTCGGCGTTGTGGCAGCGCCCATCACCAGCGGCGACACCGCCTACCGCTCCGCCCGCCTCATCGCGGCCGATTTCCTCCACTTGAACCAGAAGAAGATTGCCAACCGCCTCGTACTGGCCCTGCCGCTCTTTGCCATCTCAGCAGCCCTCGTCTTCGTGGACTTCGACGTGCTGTGGCGTTACTTCGCCTGGACCAACCAGACGCTCGCCACCTGTTTCCTCTGGACGGCAGCCGTTTGGCTCCACCGCCATGGTCGCAACGCCTGGATAGCGTTCCTCCCGTCGGTGTTCATGACGGTGGTCGTGACATCGTATATCCTTGCGGCGCCCGAGGGCTTCCGCCTCCCCCAAAGCATCAGCCTCATCGCCGGCTTCGCCTTGGCCATAGCCCTTGCAATATGGTTCTTACGCTATACCCACAACAATAAACCCACACACGAATGAAACACGCACTCATCACCTCCGCTGCCACACTCTTGCTGGCAGCACTCACGCTCGGAGCCTGCAAGACCTCGAGCACCGCAACAGTAACCAACAAACAATCACTAACTAAAAACATCAAGAAAATGAAGATCTACGATTTCACCGTCAAAGACAAGAAGCAGAACGACGTCAGCCTCGAGCAGTTCAAAGGCCAGGTGCTCCTCGTCGTCAACACCGCTAGCCGCTGCGGTTTCACGCCTCAGTACGAAGCCCTCGAAGCCATGTATGAGCGCCTTCACGAGCGCGGCCTCGAGATTCTCGACTTCCCCTGCAACCAGTTTGGCCAGCAGGCTCCCGGCTCCGACGAGGAGATAGCTCAGTTCTGCCAGCTCAACTACGGCACCAAGTTCCCGCAGTTCACCAAAGCCGACGTCAATGGCGAGAACGAGATGCCCCTCTACACGTGGCTCAAGGCCCAGAAGGGCTTTGCCGGCTTCGACGAGGGCAACAAGCTCACTCCGCTGCTCAACGACATGCTGGCCAAGGCCGACCCCGACTTCGCCTCGAAGCCCGACATCAAATGGAACTTCACCAAATTCCTCATCGACCGCAAAGGCAACGTCGTGGCACGCTTCGAGCCTACTCACGACATGGAGGATGTTGAACGTCAGGTAGAAGCTCTGCTGTAATGGAGAAAATAGAGACCTACCGCTTCACGGTCGAACCCTTTCACGTGGACTTTACCGGGCACCTCTTCCTCGGGGTGCTCGGCAACCACCTGCTCAACGCCGCAGGGCGCCATTCGCACAACCGCGGATGGGGCATAGACCAGCTCAACGAGGTGCACTACACATGGGTGCTCTCGCGCCTGAGCATCGAGCTCACCGAGATGCCGGCACAGTACGAACACGTCGAGGTGGAGACTTGGGTGGAGAGCGTCATGAAACTGTTCACCGAGCGTAACTTTCTCATCCGCAATGCCGACGACGGACGCATATATGGCTATGCGCGCTCCATCTGGGCTATGATCGACACCGCTTCGCGCATGCCATCAGACCTGTTGGCGCTGAAGGACGGCGACATTCTTCACTACGTACTCACGCCCGAAGAGAAGCCATGCCCCATCGCCAAGCACGGGCGCATACGCCTGACGCCGGCTGCGCAGACGCTCCGCACCATCGACACCTACTACAGCGACGTCGATATCAATGGCCACATAAATTCCGTGAAGTATATCGAGCACATCCTCGACCTCTTCCCGCGCCAGCAGTTTGAGCAACACTCAATCCGCCGCTTCGAGATAGCTTACAAAGCCGAGTCCTATCTCGGCGACACGCTGACATTCGTGACCGAGCCCGCAGCCGAACTACTCGATGACGGAACGCCCGCATCCCTGCAGCTCGAAATCCGCAAGAACGCAGGCAAGGCCGAGAAGCCTGACGGCGAACCGATCGTTCAAGCCCACATCTTCTGGGCCTGACGTCCGCTACGCACAAAGCCCCTCTCCCCTACCCCTGAATAAAGAAAACAGAGGCAGGAGAGAGGGGCTTTTGTATGTCTCGACTTCAGTCTTCGAAGTCGTAGTGGTCGAGGAGCTTGCCGCACTTCGAGCAGAACACCTCGTGGCGATAAATCACACCGCCGCAGTCGTTGCAGCGATATGTGCGCTCTTCCTTCTTATTTTCGTCGTTAGGTATCATAGCACTATCTTTCGTCCGTTAAGAATATATACGCCACGCGGCAGCTGTCGCATGGATTTTTTGTCTATACGCCGCCCCGAGAGATCGAAACACTTACTAGATTTACTATTTACTATTTGCGATTCGTCATTCATAATTTGTAATTTGTCATTCGTAATTTGTAATTTGTCATTCGTAATTTGAGTAATGCCGTCGGGCAGCGGCCGGCGCTGATAGACGCGCACGTAGTCGAACATTGTCTCATACGTATATCCCGTATCTGCCGCCCGAGCCCACGAGCCGTCGCCGACGCTCTGGTTCAGAATGATGTAGAACGGATGATTGAAAGGCCACTGGCCGTCGGCCAGTTTGCTCTCCGACGTGGAGCGGGCATACGAGCCCACCACCTTGCCGTCCACTCTGAACACGAGCAGACTCTCGAGCCACTCGAGGCCGTAGGTGTGCCAATCGCCCACCGTCACCGTCTCCGAGAACGAGCTCTGCGGATTATTCCTATTGCCCAAGTTATAAGTCCAGTTGGAGTGCACCGTGTGGTAAGCCGTGTTCTTGTCGTCGATCGACTCGAAGATGTCTATCTCGCCGCCCTTGGGCCAACCCTCGCACGGCGGCTGCGGCATCATCCAGGCGGCGGGGAAGTTGCCCGAATGCAGGTTAGTGCGCAGGCGCACCTCCACCCGTCCGTAGGTGAACGAGAACTTGCCGCGCGTCTCCATGGCGCCCGTGATCATAGGCACATCGTCGGTCGAGCGGTCGGGATTGGGTATGGCGCGACACACCAGGCAGCCATCCTTGATGTAGGCCACCTCGGGCGAGCTGCTTATCCATCGGTTCCACGTCGAGCCATAGCGCGTGCTCACGCGCCACTTCGATGCATCGGGACGGCTGCCGTCGGCTTGGTCGAACTCATCGGCGAAGACCAGTTCGTAGTCATCGGCCACGGCATCGGTCGTCACCAACAGGAGTACGTCAACTATAATACCGCCGTTGGCAATGATAGAGTTGGCCGCGTCCACGCGCCCGCCGGGGTCGCTGCTGTCCCAGTCTATCTTCCACCGCATCACGTAGAGACCTTCTTCGGCGTCGGCCGGAATGGCGAAGCTCACAGGCTGCACGGCATTCAAGTTGTCAAGCTTCTGCCCGGCACTGTTGTAGCGGCCGCCCTCGAGCGTCATGCCGCCGAAGCTCACCAGCTCGTTGTCGGCCGAGAGCTGTCCCTGCGGTCCGGGCGTCTCCACATCGAAGCGCCCGTTGCGGTTCCAGTCCACATAGACATACGTCTGCATCCACTGACCGGCAAACATCACCGACGGCACCACCGTCTCGCCCGGATGCACGGTGAAGAACTGCGGCGTCAGGTCGGCATACATGACGTAGCGGTCCGTCAGCGCCAACGTAGTATGCCCCAGCGCTACGGCCGAGAGCAGGCGGTCGGTGCGCGTGCGAGCCGTCGAGCGGTCGAAGTTCACGGCATAGCTCTCAGTCGTAGGCACCTCCTGGGCGATGGCCACTGTCGCCATCATCCACGATACTATAAATAAAAAACGTTTCAGCATATCTATTCTTAAGCAAATAACACCTTTCCGCCACAAAGATAAAACCTTATTCGCGTGCCTCCAACTTTTCGAGCCTAAAAAACAAAAAAAGTTTCAAAAAGACTCTTGCCACGTCCCTTAATATCCGTTATAGGCGCGTTCTATTAATTAAGAAATTCTATATGCACTCGACATTCGGCAACTTCACACTTAAAGGGACGCTCCATGCTTGGAGAATGAAGAGCGAAGCGCTCGACCTTGGTCGCTTCTTGAGGTGTCCGCTCGGCATCCCGAAGGGTGACGATTGATACCTCAAGAAGCGTCACCCTTCGGGATGCCAAGCGGATACTTCAAGAATAACTGCATCTGATTGATTTTTGAAAAGTTTTTTGAAAAAGGGTTCATCTTACATTGTAAACGATTGATTATCAACAAAGGCTTACTACAACGCTGTTTAGGAACCTGCTGTGCTGTGAGACGTAAGGGCTGCTTCTCAGCAGTGAGCCCGATGCGACTGGCCGTTTTGTCTTATACGACTGGGCGCGTGGGCGGATACATACGGGCGAATGGGCGGATGAGATAGGGCGCATAGGCGGATACATGCGGGCGAATCGGCGGATGAGATAGGGCGTATAGGCGGATGCGTTCCGGAAAGATCACTGTTGCATAAACCCGCAGGTGCAGGGGACCAGACACCTGCCCAAGACTTTCGGCCTAAACCCTTAAGACTTTTCGCATAAACCCTTAAGACTTCCGCCCGCAACTCTTAAGACTTCCGGCCACAACCCTTGACCTTTTTGCCCAGCGCTCGAGTTTCACGAATGACATGTGCGATAGAAATAAAACAAAATTTTTTGTTTCGTTCCTATCGCACATGTCATTCGGCGGAAACGCTATTATTGAAAATCAGCAACTTACAATGTAAGATGAACCCTTTTTCAAAAAACTTTTCAAAAACGCCTGCGCCAGGATAATTGTCCTGATTACATATCATCCTTACTGAGTAGCCCTAAGTGTATCTTCATCTTGTGAAGTTCGGGTGTCTGCTGAACCATCACGTCAACCTTCTCCTTAAAAGCAGCCTCATCATATCGGCTCTCATCCTTCTTGAGCTCATACACCCACGCCTCCTTGCCGATGGGATCGACCACCACAAGATCTATCTCGTTGAAGCCTCGCCTATCCCACCATTTTCCAATAATGTACTTCCCTTCTTCCTGAAACTTACGCATAAAATAACGCTCCATCATCAGACCAGACACTCCACTATAGTCCCTTCTGATGATAGCGTCGAGGGCTTTCATAGCTTTGTTTTCCACTAACGCCTGATATTTGAAGAAGAATCGGAACCAGAAAATCAGGAAACAATCATTGAGCTGATAGCGCACCTTCCTGCCGTTCTCCTTAGCGAAGATGGGCTGATACTTACTAATCAAGCCATAGTAGTCCTCCAGGCGTGAGAGGTAGCTACTAATATTGTCGAGCCCAAGCTCATTCTTGATTTCAGCACTCGTTTTCATGCCACTGGCAATACACGTAAGGATAGAGAAATAGACAACGTAGTCCGTGCCAAACTCCTCTATCAGTATGTTCTTGCCCTCGCCCACAAACGGGGAATTCTCCTCTGTAAGGGCCCCAAGCATCTTATCGCAATTCGTCTTGCCTCTGTCGAGAAGGAGAGTCACATACCAGGCCACCCCGCCGGTAATGCTGAACAAAGCCAAAAGATCCTCGTTAGAATAGTTGGGATTGAAATCATTAAGGATTTCCTTCAAGACTTTTGTGCTGAAAGGTTGAAGGCTTATCTTCTCATCGGCACGCCCGAAAAGCGGCTCTTCGTAATCCTCAAAAATCTTTCTCATCAGAGAAAACACTGATCCGCTGATAATCAAATTCAGGTGACTGACACGTTTCTTTAAATCCCAGTCGCGCTGCATGTCGCTAAACACGGTTGGGTTAACTTTCTGGAAATTCTGGAACTCATCAATAATCAGCGTAAAGGCCCGGGTCTCTGAGAGTTGAAGGATAAACCTGAACACTTCAGAGAACCTACTTGCCTGCCCCAATACCGGTGCACCGAGTTTGCTGGTGATTTCATCTATAAAGTCTTGACATAGCAAAGCCTCGGCCTTCTTGCCGACAAAGAAATAAAGAACCGTCTCATCACCACAACGGAGTGAGAGCTCTGTCTTACCAATGCGTCGGCGCCCCATCACGACGGTCATTCGCGCCTCTCGCTTACTCTGCTGTAGCACATCTCTGAGCAACTCTTGCTCTGACTCCCTATCATAAAATCTCATAGCCTATCTTAGTAATGGCCATTATAATAATGGCGGTTATTTTCTTTGCAAAGGTATATCATTCTCCCATTAGTTCCAAATTATTTCCAATTTTTATTCGCTTGGACCTGAAAATAGCGGATAATAAGAACTACAACGGTACAACGACAATTGTTATTCGAAAGAATCGAATCCTTTTTTGTCGAGCGATAGCAAATTAAATGGTCGCAACTCAATTATTAATAGACAATGCCCGCCTGTCCTCGACTGAGGACGGGCTGGCATCAGATACGGGTGGTATTTGAGTTTAATGTCTTTCATTTCTGGGTCAGATGTCATTCGAGAAAACGCCTTCATTGAATATCAGCCACTTGCAATGTAAGATGAACCCTTTTTCAAAAAACTTTTCAAAAACTCATTGAACTTATACGTTTTATGCAAAGATAATTATTATCTTATAATAAAATGTTTATTCCCTTAATTATCTTATGGTTACACATTAACAATTAGCACCTGTTAACAAAAAAACATCTCAACATTCTATTTATCACGTTTCACCCTAAGCCCTTTCGTAAGCATTCGATAAATTACAAGTAGTAATACCTATATATAATGACAGCAGCTATAAGCTTCAAATGAGATGACCCCCGAAAGTTAGACAAAAAAACTTTCGGGGGTTTATTATGACTAGAAGAAAACAAAAGAAACATGATTATGCAGACTTATTAAAGTACATGCATTTATTAGAGGATGGAAGGTCTATTATCTCCATACACA
>JAFRNY010000055.1 GCA_017429945.1 Bacteroidaceae bacterium | reverse complement strand
TCTTATTGAAACGCGCTCGGCCGAAGGACGCTTCTTCGAGCAAAGCGAGTCTGAAGAATTATACGAATTAATCGAATTTACACTTCATCGTGGCCATGCAAAGTTAGGGCTATAGGACAAGAAAGAATTCGTAAAATTCGTAAAATTCGTTGTCTTATAAAACATCTTCTGTGCCATCTCCTATATTATTGCCTTTGCGTAATATAGCAGTTGGCACATAGCCCCAGAGGGGCATAGGATTTTAGTCAGGCGGCGAAGAAGGCCATTAGAGGATTGCCCTTGGGCCATCCGTGCCTGATGAGGGGAGCCAGAACTCCTCTGGCGACGGAGGGGAAGAAGGCCATTAGAGGATTGCCCTTGGGCCATCCGTGCCTGATGAGGGAAGCCAGAACTCCTCTGGCGACGGAGGAGAAGCGAAGCGAGAACCCCTGTTCATAGAGCATAGTATATAAAGTCCTGTAAGGACGACGGAATAATTGAGCTTGTTCCTGCGTACCTACGGCACTCTATATACATCCTGACTTGATACAGGGGTTCCGTTCGCTTCGCTCACTCCACACCCTGCCTAAATTCCAACGCCCCTACGGGGCTTATTCCCTTTTCAATAGGTCAACTCCTATATCATTGCCGAAGTTAAAGGAGTTAAGGAAGTTAAAGAAGTTAAAGACGAATGATTTGCATGTGGCATTCATTCTTTAGGAGACATAACCAACTTGAGGATCAAAGCCCTTCGTGATGGTATCGTCTTTCGCTCGAGCTTGCTCGCTTGACACTTCAAGAACTTCCTTAACTCCTTTAACTTCTTTAACTTCCAAAATAAGAATCTTCTTTAACTTCCATAAAAAAAGAATCTTCCTTGACGTAAAGAAGATTCTTTTTCTATTTGTTATCTTAATCAGAACAGGAACTTGACGGCATCGTTAAAGAGGGCCAGAGCCATGAGTGCAAACAGGAGGATCATGCCTAACATCTGGGCTCGCTCCATGAATTTGTCTGACGGCTGACGCCCTGTGATGCCCTCGATGAGGAGGAAGAAGATGTGGCCACCATCGAGGCCGGGGATAGGCAGAATGTTCATCACGGCCAGGATGATGGAGATGAATGCTGTGATGTTCCAGAACGAAGCCCAATCCCACACGGCGGGGAAGAGGTTGCCAATGGTGCCGAACGATCCTACGCTCTGTGCCCCTTTCTTCGAGAAGATGTAACGCAGGTCGCTGACATAGCCCTTGAGCGTCTCCCATCCGTAGGCTATGCCTGCCGGAATACTCTCCCAGAAGCCGTAGTCGTGGTGGACGTAGGCATCTTTGTAATACAACTGATAGGGCGTCTTAGCGATGCCAAGGTGGTATTCAGCGTCGAGCACGATGAGTGCCGTGTCGGGGGTCGCAGTTCCTTCGTTGCAGAATACGATAGGCAGGGAGCGCAGGCGCACGCTGTCCTCATGCGAGCAATCTGCAGCGAGGACATCGGCCTTGCGCGCCATCAGCTGATCGAAATCGCCCCACCATTCTATGGGCTTGCCATCGACGGCGAGGATGCGGGCGCCGGAACGCATGCCGGCTTTCGCTGCCGGCGTAGCAGGCATGACGCTGTCGACAAGTGCCGGCACGTTGACGCTGATGAAGCGCGGATCGGTCTCTATCATATCAAGCAGGTTGACGCCGTCTTCGGGCATCGTTATCGTAACCTCGGAACCATTGCGCAGCACCGTGACGGTCTTTGCGCCGGAGAGCGTGCGGAAGACGCCGCCGTCCCAGGCTTCAATCACCTGGCCATCGGCTTTCACAGGGATATCGCCGTCGCAGAAGCCGAGACCTTCGGCCATCTCGTTGTAGGCGAAGCCATCGCTGATAGCCGTCATAGGCAGTTGGTCGCGGCCCCAGGCATAAAGGATCATGGCATAGATGAACAAGGCGAGCAGGAAGTTGACCAACACACCTCCCACCATGACCAGGAAGCGCTGCCACACAGGTTTGGCCCGAAATTCATCGGGTTGCACAGGCTGCTTCATCTGCTCGGTGTCCATGCTCTCATCGATCATACCGGCTATCTTGACATAGCCGCCCAGAGGAATCCACCCGATGCCGTACTCTGTCTCATTAGCGGCTATGCGCGGGAAAAGGCGGGCAAACCATTTGTCCTTCGTCGAGAAGAGATGAAATTTATAGTCGAAGAACATAAAGAACTTCTCGACCTTGATGCCAAAGAGTTTTGAGAAGAAGAAGTGGCCGCCCTCGTGCAGTACAATCAGGAGGGCGAAGCACAGCAGCAATTGAAATGTTTTAATCCAAAAGACACTCATAATTAGGGACCCACCCCTCACCCTCCATGCTAGGAAGGGAGTGTAAGGTTACTGAGAGGGCAACGGGTTATAGGGTCATTCTGTTTTGTTAATATTCTTGTTTGCTTTTTCTATGATGCAGTAGCCAGAGGGCTACTTGTATGACTTAGGAGACTGCCGGTGATGCAGTATGACTTAGGAGACTGCCGGTTATGCAATCAGTTCTTCGGCAATCCGCCTCGATTCTTTATCTGTCTCGAAATAGTCGTCGAAGGTTGGCTTAGAGACGAAAGTAGCCTTTTGCAAGGTTTTCCCAATGATTTCGGCCATCTCGAGGAAGCGGCATCGGCCTTCGAGGAAAGCGCGGTTGACAATCTCGTTGGCTGCGTTGACGATGCATGGAGCGTTGCCGCCGCGGCGCAGAGCCTCGTAGGCCAGGGCAAGGCAGCGGAAGCGCGCGGTGTCGGGGTGCTCGAAGGTGAGGTCGTGCATCGAGAACCAATCGATACGCTCGAACGAGCTCTGCAGGCGCTCGGGGAAAGAGAATGCCAACTGAATGGGCACGCGCATGTCGGGCACGCCCAACTGGGCCTTTACGGCACCGTCGGCGAACTGCACTGCCGAGTGCACTACGCTCTGCGGATGCACAACGACCTGTATGCGCTCGGGCTCGACGCCAAAGAGCCATTTGGCCTCGATGACCTCGAAGCCTTTGTTCATCATCGAAGCGGAGTCGATGGTGATCTTGGCTCCCATATCCCAGTTGGGATGGTGCAGGGCCATCGCCGGTGTTACGTCGGCCAGCTGTTCGCGAGTGAACGTGCGGAAGGGTCCTCCCGATGCAGTGAGAATGATCTTCTCTATGGGCGAGACCTCTCCAACGAGACATTGGAAGATGGCCGAATGCTCGCTGTCGACGGGCAGTATTGGCACCTCGTACTGGCGGCACAGGCTGTTGATGAGCTCGCCGGCCACCACCATCGTCTCCTTGTTGGCCAGCGCTATGGCCTTGCGGGCGCGGATGGCTGCTATGGTTGGCGCCAGACCGGCAAAGCCTACCATGGCAGTGAGTACCATGTCCACTTCAGAGCTCTCGACGACCTGACAGAGGGCATCAGCGCCGGCATAGACGGCAATAGGCTGGTCGGCCAGAGCCTCACTAAGCGCCTCGTAGTGCTGCTCGTTGGCGATGACGACGGCTGCCGGCTTGAACTGCCGCGCTTGCGCTGCCAGCATCTCCCAATGGTTGGCGGCGGTGAGTACGCGAGCCTCGAAGCGGTCGGGATGCTCGCTTATGACTTGCAGCGCCTGTGTGCCTATGGAGCCTGTGGAGCCGAGAATGGCTATTTGCTTCTTTCGTTGTTCCTTCATATTATAGTTGTTTGTTGCAATGGTATTGCAACACACATAACCGTTAACTGTTCAGGGTTAGAAGTTCATCGGGGACGTTGACGTAGAGGCGACGCTCGCGGTGGTCGGCACGGATGACAAAGTCTTCATGGGCCGGCACAAGCACCTCGCCGCCATCGGCGGTGGCAATGACGAGCAGTACGTTGGACGTCTGGTCGAGCACGTCGGCGACATTTCCCAGGACTGCATCAGCCTGCCATACCTCGAAACCGATGAAATGGCGCCATGAGAACTCGAGCTCATCAGCATCATCGGGCGTCAGTTCTTTCGGGAAATAGACCTCTGCACCTACAAGATGCTGAGCGTCGTCGGCCGAATCGATGTCCTCGAATTTAAGCAGCGCCACATCGTCGGAACGAAAGCGCCACTCCTCGAGGAAGAAAGGCACGAGCAGACCGTCTAACCGCAAGAAGAGGTAGTCGGCCTCGACGCGGTCCCACACATCGTCGGTAAAACGAAAGGCCAGTTCGCCGCGCACTCCGTGAGTGCGGGTAAGCTGGCCTATCTTGTAAACGTCGGTCTCGAGTATCATACTGTCTCGTGAATAGCTTCGTGTGCTATGAAATACGTGTGATATTGGCTCCCAGTGCATTGAAGCGCCCTTCAATGTCCTCGTAGCCGCGGTCGATCTGCTCGATATTGCTAATCGTGCTGATGCCTTCAGCACTCATGGCGGCTATGAGCAGGGCGATGCCCGCACGGATGTCGGGCGACGTCATGCGACCGGCGCGCAGACGCACCTGATGGTCGTGGCCTACGACGACAGCACGATGGGGATCGCAGAGGATAATCTGTGCGCCCATGTCTATAAGCTTGTCGACGAAGAAGAGGCGGCTCTCAAACATCTTCTGATGGATGAGCACCGAGCCCTTGGCCTGCGTAGAAACTACGAGCAGCACGCTAAGCAGGTCGGGCGTGAGGCCCGGCCAGGGCGCATCGGCAAAGGTCATGAACGACCCGTCGATGAACGACTCTATCTCGTAGTGCTCATGGCAAGGAATATAAATATCATCGCCCTGGTGCTGAACGTTGATGCCCAGTCGGCGGAAGGTGTAGGGAATAATACCAAGGTCCTTGTAGCTGACGTCCTTGATGCGAATGCCATCGCCGCACATAGCAGCCATACCGATGAACGATCCCACCTCAATCATATCGGGCAGGATGCGGTGCTCGGTGCCGTGGAGACGGTCAACGCCATGAATGGTCAGCAAGTTTGAGGCTATACCCTCAATCTGTGCGCCCATCCGCTGCAGCATCTTACATAGCTGCTGTATGTAGGGTTCGCATGCGGCATTATAAATAGTAGTAGTGCCTTTAGCCATCACGGCAGCCATGATGATGTTGGCCGTGCCTGTGAGCGATGCCTCGTCGAGAAGCATATACGCTCCCTTGAGACGGTCGGCAGTGATGTCGAAGATACCACGTTCGGCGTCGTAGCTGAACTTGGCCCCGAGCTTCTGCATTCCAAGGAAATGTGTATCGACGCGCCGGCGTCCTATCTTGTCGCCGCCGGGCTTCGACACCATGGCACGTCCATAGCGCGTCAGCAGCGGACCGACAAGCATGATGCTGCCGCGCAGGCGCGAGCTGCGCTCGAGGAACTCGTCGCTCTGAAGATATTGAAGGTCAACGGCATCGGCCTGAAAGGTCATATCACCTTTGGCGTGGCGCGTCACCTTGACGCCAATGCGGCGGAGCAATTCTATCTGATTGTTGACGTCAGCGATTTCAGGGATATTTGTTATGTGCACGGGGGCATCGGTCAGCAGCACGGCGCACAACACCTGCAGGGCTTCGTTCTTAGCTCCCTGCGGCACGATCTCTCCCGAGAGGCGGTGGCCTCCTTCTATGCGAAATGAACTCATCGTATTCTCGTTTAACGATTAGCGCTTAACGTTTTCTCTTCTTCTTGCTTGCGTTGCTTCCCGGCAGGTGACCATTGGACACCGACGAATATCTGAAATCGTCGGGAACCCGCACCTGTCCATCGGTGTAGGCTGCCACATCAGCTGCCACTTTCTGCTCGTCCATAGCGTCGCGGTTCCAATTGTAGAGACTGCGCTTCATAAAGTTGGCGGTCATCGAGAGGAGGCGGTCGCGATCAGCACCGGCAGGCATCTCCTTGAGTTCTTTGAGGAAAGCCTCGGTGAGATGTCCGTAGTGGCGGTAACGGATGCGCTGCATCGGGTACTTCAAGGGCTTGGGCTTGGCAGTCATCTCCTCCTTGCGTACCACCTCAAAGGGGTAATCGATATCGAGGCGATAGCCGGACATTATTGCCAGCTGGTCCCATAGTTTATGCTCGTAGTCGGGGTATTTGCGAACATCGGGGTTCATCTGTTCCATAATAGCGACGATGCTTTCAGCACATTGCTGACGCTCGGCGCGGTCATCAAGGGTCACGCAAATGTCCACCATTTGCTGAATAGTCCGGCCATACTCTGGCAATATCAGCTGCTCGCGTTGAGTGTTGTATGTCATCGCAACATTTACTATTTACAAATTTACTATTTACAAATTTACCTTACAGGCTCTTCAAGAGGTCCTTCGGCTTGGTCGCCACGAAGTCTTTGAGATAGAAGGGCTCGAAGTAGGCCACGTCGGCCGTCTCGCCCCTCGAGAGGGCACGGGCAGCCAGAGGGTACATATGCTTGGCCAGTGGCACGACGTCGTCGATGAAGTGTGCGTTGTGATGAGTGATTACGCTCTTGCACTTGGCAGCACCGTCGCCAAAGAAATATACCGGACCGCGGTCGAGCCACTGGGCGTAAGTGACGGCGTCCACGATATCTGCAGCAGGCTCGCGAAGCGGCTTGAGGGCACGGTCGTAAACGGCGGCATAGACCTCCATGCGGCGGGCATCGATCATCGGCACGAAGAGAGCCTCATCGGGAATATCGTCGCGATAAAGCAGCAGAGGCACGCACAGTAGCTCCAGCGTCGGCACAGCCACGAGGGGCACTCCGCGCCCATAGGCCACGCCTTTGGCCATCGACACTCCTATGCGCAGACCCGTGTAGCTGCCGGGGCCTTCCGAGACGGCCACGGCATCGAGGGGTATGGCATGGCTCTCGGCAAAGCTCAGGGCTTCGTCGACGAAGACGCCGCAGCGCGTAGCGTGATTCGGCCCTTCCGTATCAGCCTGCTCGAAGATGACGTGAGCGTCCTCCGTCACAGCCACCGAGCAGACCTTAGTACTTGTCTCAATATGCAAAATACAAGCCATAATTACATCAATTTGCGTGCAAAGATACGAAAAAGATTAGAGATTGAAGATTAATGACCAAAGTTTTTGCTTTCAGACCGGCATAAAAGCCTAACTTTGTACTCGAATTGACAAAAACATCAGTATCACACATTAATTATAATGAGAACGACGACTATAGCTACAGCCTTGGCTTTGGCCACAATCCTCCTTACGGCATCGGAGACGGCGGCTGCCGCGCGCAAGCCCAAAGTCACGCCAGCACCGAAGAGCGCCACTGACTACGTGAACCCTTTCATCGGCACAGCCGGCATGGGCCACACCTTCCCCGGAGCCTGCTCGCCCTTCGGCGCCGTGCAACTGAGCCCCGACACCGACACTATCCCACACAACGTCAAAGGGCAGTATCAGGCTGACGTTTACGGCTACTGCGCCGGCTATCGCTACGACGACCCTACCATCGTAGGCTTCAGCCACACACACCTCAGCGGCACAGGCCACAGCGACCTGGGCGACATCCTCATTATGCCGCAGACGGGGCAGCTGCGCCTCAACCCTGGCACGGCCGACAACCCCGACAGCGGCTACCGCCAACGCTACAATCACGCCACGGAGCAAGCGCGGCCTGGATACTATGAGGTGACGCTCGCCGATGATGGCATCAGAGCACAGCTGACCGCCACTGAGCGCGTTGGTGTGCATCGCTATTCATTCCCCGCCGATGCTGATTCCCAGCGCCTTATCATCGACCTGACGCACGGCATCTACAACTACGAAGGCAAGACGCTGTGGAGCAGCCTGCGCGTGGAGAACGACACGCTCCTCACCGGCTACCGCATCACACAAGGTTGGGCGCGAGCCAATTACACCTATTTCGCCATCGTGCTCTCGAGGCCAATAAAAGACTACGGCTATGCCGACCGCCGCCCGGAGCCCTACACCGGCTTCTGGCGCAAGCTCGACGTGCATCGCAACTTCCCCGATATCGGAGGACGCTCGGTTGTAGCTTACTTTGAGTTCGACAAGACCGTGGCAGAGCCGTTGACGGTCAAGGTGGCCCTTTCGGCTGTATCGGCCGAAGGAGCGCTAAACAACCTGCAGGCCGAGGCTGCCGGCAAGACTTTCGACGAGGTCTGCGCCGCTACGCGCGCCGCTTGGGAGAACGAGTTCTCGAAGATAGTCGTCGATGGCAGCGAGGACCAGAAAACGATGTTCTACACATCGCTCTACCACACTATGATCAACCCCTCGGTCTATTCCGATGTCGACGGCCGTTACCGGGGCGTCGACGGCGCCATTCATCAGGCTAAAGGGTTTCAGAACTACACCGTCTTCTCGCTCTGGGACACCTACCGGGCACTACACCCGCTGCTCTGCCTGCTTCAACCCGGGCGCAATGCCGACATGGTGCGCTCGATGCTCGCCCACCAGCAGCAGAGCGCCAACCACATACTGCCCGTGTGGAGTCTGATGGGCAACGAAGGTTGGTGCATGACGGGTTATCATGCCGTGAGCGTGGTGGCCGACGCCATCGTCAAGGGATTGCCTATCGACCGCGACGAGGCGCTCACCGCCCTCAAGGCCACAGCCACTTGGCAGCGCTTCCCCGGCCTGCAAGCCTATATGCAAAAAGGTTACGCCCCCTTCGACCGCGACGCCACGGCAGCCTCCAACACGCTCGAGTATGCCTACGACGATTTCGCGGTAGCCGCGGCAGCCCGCGCCTTGGGCGACGAGGCCTTAGCCGCTGAGTTTGAGCGCCGTTCGCTCAACTACCGCAACACCTTCGACCCGCGTACGGGTTTTGCCACGCCCCGCTATGCCGACGGTCACTTCAAGCCCGACATGGACCCTCTGCAGACCTACGGCGAAGGTTTCATTGAGGGTAACTCTTGGAACTTCTCATTCCACGTGCCGCACGACGTCAAAGGACTGATGTCCGTCATGGGCGGCGAGGCCGTCTTCCGCGAGCGCCTCGACAAGCTCTTCACGATGCACCTTCCCGAGCGCTACTATGCCGACAACGAGGACATCACCGAGGACTGCCTCGTGGGAGGTTACGTCCACGGCAACGAGCCCAGCCACCACGTGCCCTACCTCTACGCCTGGACCTCGGAGCCCTGGAAGACGCAGCAGTGGTTGCGCACAATCATGAACCGCATGTATCGCAACGACATCCGTGGCCTCGGAGGCAACGACGACTGCGGGCAGATGTCGGCTTGGTTCATTTTCTCTGCCCTCGGTTTCTATCCCGTATGCCCGGGCACCGACCAGTATGTACTGGGTGCGCCCTACATCCCTTATGCCGACGTCAGCCTTCCCGGAGGCACACATATAATAATTAAGGCGCCGAAGGTCAGCGACCGTAACCGCTATGTCCGCAGCGTGAAGGTCAACGGCAAGCCCTACTCGTCACTCTTCATCGCCCACCGGCAGCTCACCGACGGCTGCGTCATTGAATTTGAGATGAGCGACAAGCCTAACAAGGAGCGGGGATTGAAGGAGGAGGACAAGCCCAGCTCAATGCCACTATCCCAGCTTCCGTCCCGCTCCCTCTGGGACCGCCATCTCGGTCAGATTATCTTTGTCAACGAGGCTCCCGCGAGCAGCGGCTCGACCATCTACCACGCCCTCATCCCCGACCCCGACGCCTACATCCGTCGCGTGGCAAATGAGGTGCTGCAGACGCTCTACTTCTCGCCCGCCGACAGCATCCCACAGCTCCACCGCCTGCGCTACATCCTCAAGGACGACCCTGGCATCTCGGCCAAGGGCGGCGGCAACGGCTTCGTAGAAATTTTCTACAGCACGCGGCACGTTGAGAAGTCTTTCGCAAACAACGACACAGCGCGCGTTGATTTCGAGACACGCGGCGTGCTGCTCCACGAACTTACCCACGCCTTCCAGCTGGAGCCGCAGGGCATAGGCAGCTATGGCACCAACCCCGTCTTCTGGCAGATCATCGAGGGCACAGCAGACGCCGTCCGCGTGGCCTGCGGAGGCTTCCACGACGAGACCGACCGTCCGCGCGGGGGCAGCTATACCAACGGTTACCGCCACGTAGGTTATTTCTTCGACTGGCTGCGGCGCAACAAAGACAAAGACTTCATCCGCAAGATCAACCGCTCGTGCATCGAAGTAGTACCCTGGTCGTGGGACAAAGCCATGAGCTACGCCCTCGGTCGCCCTTGCACTGCCGACGAGCTTTGGCACGAATACCAAGTGGCCGTTGGCGACATAAAATAAAGGCTTTTTCAGCTTTAGCGCAAAAAGTTTCATGATTAATGTCTGAAGTTTAAAGATTCTTTGTACCTTTGTACCGAAAACAACGTTATTCATCTCCGATTCAAAACATTCAAATTCGAATAGTCCATTTTCACTTTTCTTTTTACATTTCTCATTATGATTCTATCCATGACAGGCTACGGCAAGGCTTCGGCCGAATACTGTGGCAAGAAAATAACAGCTGAAATAAAGTCGGTCAACAGCAAAGCCCTGGACCTGCAGACGCGCATTGCGCCCATCTACCGCGAGAAGGAGATGGAGCTCAGAAGCATCATCGCACAGCAGCTCGAGCGCGGTAAGGTGGATTTCAGCCTCTATATCGAGCGCGACGACGCCAATGCCGCCACGCCCATCAACCGCTCCGTGCTCAAATCCTACGTCGAGCAGATTCGCTCCATCGTCGATGATTTCGACCTCGAGGAGCCCGAAGAGCACTGGATGCCTACACTCCTGCGCCTGCCCGACGTGCTCTCGAAGACCGAGGCCGTGGAGCTTACCGACGACGAGTGGGCTGTGGCGCGCTCCGTGGCTGAGCAAGCCATAGCAGCGCTCATGGATTTCCGCCGCCAGGAAGGCGCCGCACTCGAGCGCAAGTTCACCGAGAAAATCGACAACATCGAAGCCTTGCTCGCTCAGATCGAGCCCTTCGAGCAGGCACGTATCGACAAGATTCGGGCACGCATCATCGACGGCCTCAATAGTATTCCCGAAGTGCAGGTCGACCGCAACCGCCTCGAACAGGAGATGATTTACTACATCGAGAAGCTCGACATCAACGAGGAGAAGCAACGCCTCAGCAACCACCTCCGCTACTTCCGCGAGACCATGGCCAGCGGCCACGGCCAAGGCAAGAAACTCGGTTTCATTGCACAGGAGATGGGCCGCGAAATCAACACCACCGGCAGCAAGTCAAACATTGCAGAGATGCAAAACATCGTAGTACGCATGAAGGACGAGCTCGAGCAGATTAAGGAGCAAGTGCTCAACGTAATGTAGGACTCTCCCCCAACCCCTCCCTCCAAAGGGAGGGGCGTAGTTACACTGAAAGGGCGAAGACCATTTTAATCATAAATAGATAAAACTCAACTTTCGCATGCTATGGAAGTTAAAGAAGTTAAAGAAGTTATGTGACCTTCGGCAACGGAAGTTAAAGACGATACCTTTGCCTGACAACCGCTTGCAGAAGTATATCAGCACCCGAATCTATCGTCTTTCGCTCGAGCTTGCTCGCTTGACACTTAAAGAACTACCTTAACCCCTTTAACTTCTTTAACTTCCAAAGCAAGCGGAGTTTGCGAAACTTGAATAGATAAAATATATGGAACAATATAGCGGCAATAAGTCAAATGTATCTACGCCCCTCCCTCCGGAGGGAGGGGCCGGGGGTGGGTCTTGCATAATCTTCTGCGCCCCCAGCGGCAGCGGCAAAAGCACCATCATAGCCAGCCTGATGCCCCACGAGGAGCTGCGCCTGGCATTCTCCATCTCGGCCACAACACGGCAGCCGCGCGGCAGCGAGCGCCACGGTGTGGAGTACCTCTTCATGACGCCCGACGAGTTCAGGGCCCACATCGCCGCCGACGACTTCATCGAGTACGAGGAGGTCTACGAAGACCGCTTCTACGGCACTCTCAAGCAGCAAGTGGAGCGCCAGCTGGCCGACGGGCAGAACGTCATCTTCGATGTTGACGTCCACGGCGGTATGCGCCTCAAGGAATACTTTGGCGACCGCGCCCTCAGCCTCTTCATTCAGCCCCCGAGCATCGACGAACTGCGCCGGCGCCTCGAAGGGCGCGCCACCGACGCCCCCGAAGTCATAGAGCAGCGCCTGGCACGTGCCGCCTACGAACTCTCCTTCGCCCCACGCTTCGACCGCATCGTCGTCAACGACGACCTCGAAACCGCCAAGGCAGAAGCCTACAGCCTCCTCCGCGAATTCCTCTTAAGCAAATAGCAAGAAAGTTCTTCGCTAATCAAGAGCGTCCTTTTCACTAATTAGGAGAAATATAATTCACTAATTGGGAGAAATATAATTCACTAATAATGACCATCGGCATCTACGGCGGCAGTTTCAATCCCATCCACCAAGGTCACCTTGCCCTTGGCCGATGGCTTGTGCGCCATACCCTGGTCGACGAGCTATGGTTTATGGTATCGCCACAGAACCCGCTTAAGCCCGCCGCCGGCCTCCTCGACGACAACGCCCGTCTGCGGCTGGCGCGCCTGGCCGTAGGGCGCAGCCGGCGCCTGCGTGTCAGCGACTTTGAATTCAGCCTCCCGCGCCCCTCATTTATGGCCGACACCCTCGCGGCCTTGCGCCAGGCGCACCCCGAGCACGACTTCGTACTCGTCATCGGTGCCGACAACTGGCACGACTTCCCACGCTGGCACCGCCCCGACGACATCCTCGCTCACCACCGCCTCATCATATATCCGCGCCCCGGCTATGACATCGACGACACCACCCTCCCCCACGGTGTCACCCTCGCTGCCACGCCCCTCCACGACATCTCTTCCACCCAAATACGCCGCGCCATAGCCTCCGACCGCGCCTACGCCGGCCAAGGTCTCCATCCGCGTGTGTGGAAAGAGATTCAGGCCTGCGGCTACTATACGCTAACAGACTAACTGATTAAGTTGGACGTTTTCTGTACCAACTATTGAATCATAGCCCAAACTAAAGGCAGCGATCCTCAGAATCGCTGCCTTTATTATCATAAGACACTATCAATTGTCAATCTTCAATTGTCAATCTTCAATTACACAATGCCCTGTGCCATCATAGCCTTGGCCACCTTCATGAAGCCGGCGATGTTGGCGCCCTTGACATAGTTGACGTAGCCGTCGGGCTCGGTGCCATACTTGACGCACTGGGCGTGGATGGCGTGCATGATGCCGTGCAGGCGCTGGTCCACTTCCTCAGCGCTCCAGCTGATATGCATAGCATTTTGGCTCATCTCGAGGCCGCTGGTGGCCACACCGCCGGCGTTGACAGCCTTGCCTGGAGCGAAGATCATCTTGGCCTCGATGAAGGCGTCGATGGCTTCGGGGGTGCAGCCCATATTTGAAATCTCACCTACGCATTGCACTCCATTGGCAATCAACTGCTTTGCGTCGTCGCCGTTGAGCTCGTTCTGCGTGGCGCAAGGCAAAGCGATGTCGCACTTCACTTCCCAAGGTTTACGGCCCGGGTAGAACGTGGCTTCCGGGAACTCCTCGGCATAGGGAGCGCAGATGTCGTTGCCGCTGGCACGGAGCTCCAACATATAGTCGATCTTCTCGCCGCTGATGCCCTCGGGGTCGTAGATATAGCCGTCGGGACCGCTGATGGTAACCACCTTGGCGCCCAACTGCGTGGCCTTCGTGGCAGCACCCCAAGCCACGTTGCCGAAGCCCGAGATGGCCACCGTCTTGCCCTTGATGTCCTTGCCGTGGGTGTTGAGCATCTCATTTACGAAGTAAAGCCCGCCAAAGCCCGTGGCCTCGGGGCGCACGAGCGAGCCGCCATATTCGAGGCCCTTGCCGGTGAGCACTCCGCTCCAGTCGCGCGTAAGCTTCTTGTACTGCCCGAAGAGATAACCTATCTCGCGGGCGCCTACGCCGATGTCGCCGGCCGGCACATCAACCTCGGGACCGATGTAGCGGAACAGCTCGCTCATGAAGGCCTGGCAGAAGCGCATGATCTCGGCATCGCTCTTGCCGCGGGGGCTGAAGTCAGAGCCGCCCTTGCCGCCGCCCATGGGCAGCGTGGTCAGTGCGTTCTTGAACGTCTGCTCGAAGCCGAGGAACTTCAGGATAGAGAGGTTAACGGAGGCGTGGAAGCGCAGACCGCCCTTGTACGGACCGATGGCCGAATTGAATTGCACGCGGTAGCCCAGGTTCACCTGCACCTCACCTTTATCATCGACCCAAGGCACGCGGAAGGTGATGATGCGCTCAGGTTCTACGAGGCGCTCTATCAGCTTCGCCTTCTCAAACTCCGGGTGCTGGTTGTAGACTTCTTCAATACTCATGAGCACCTCGCGCACGGCCTGCAGGTACTCTTTCTCGCCTGGATGTTTGGCCTCCAGGTTGGCCATAATCGTTTCAATTTTCATTGAGGTTGTAAGGTTATAAGGTTTTAATAGGTGTGAGTTTTCTTTAGGTTTATGCCTTTCGTCACCGCAAAAGTACTGATTTTCCCGTACCCACCAAAAGTTTTTCCATCTTTTTTCGTTTACCCATTTAGTGCTTAGGCATGCGGTTTGGAGCCTTTTTCAATGAAAAGCAGAGCAAAAGGGATGAAAATTTGGTGGCAAATGAAACAATTGCTACCTTTGTGGCAAGAAAACCAACTAAAAGACATTTTTCGGAAATGAAAAGATTAGCAACAACACTACTCACTCTGTGTCTCTGCATCGTTGCTGCAGCGGCCGGAAACCTTACGCTCGACAACATTCTCAGCGGCACGTACGCCGCGCGGGGCGTCTATGGCGTGCGCCCACTGGCCGACGGCGAGCGCTACGCACGCATGGACGGCCGCAAGATCACCGCCTACTCCTTCCGCACCGGAGCCGAGACGGGCGTGCTCTTCGACGTCGACAACACCAAGGGCGACGCCCGCATCACCAGCTTCTCGGACTACATCATGAGCCCCGACGAGCAGAACATCCTCATCCAGACCGCCCGACAGCCCATCTATCGTCACTCCGCCACGGCGGTCTATTACCTCTACAACGTACGCAACCGCACCCTCGTGCCCCTCTCCGACGGCGGGCCGCAGGAGGTGCCGGCCTTCTCCCCCGACGGCACCATGGTGGCCTTCGTCAGGCAGAACAACCTCTTCCTCGTGAAACTGCTCTTCAACAACTCCGAGATTCAAGTGACGAAGGACGGCGAGTACAACAAAATCATCAACGGCAAGCCCGACTGGGTCAACGAAGAGGAGTTCTCCTTTGACCGCGCCTTCGCCTTCAACGCCGACGCCTCTATGCTCACGTGGATTCGCTATGACGAGTCGGCCGTGCGCGAGTACGCCTTCCCCCTCTATCGCGGACAGGCGCCCGCCCTCGACGCCTACGCCACCTACCCCGGCGCCTACTCCTACAAATACCCCATGGCCGGCGAGACGAATGCCACCGTCAGCGTGCACAGCTACGACATCAAGAGCCACGTAATCCGCCAGATGAAGCTGCCCCTCGACAAAGACGGCTACGTGCCGCGCATCTTCGCCACCAACGACCCCGAGCGCATACTCGTGCTGACGCAGAACCGCCATCAGGACCGCCTCGACATCTACGCCGCCAACCCCCGCTCGACGGAGTGTAAGCTCATCGTGCGCGACCTGGTGGAGCCTTACATCACCGAAGAGCCCTACAAAAATCTCCAGCTCTTCCCCGGAGGCTTCGTGCTCATGAGCGAGCGCTCGGGCTACAACCACCTCTACCTCTACGACCTCAATGGCTCTCTGCGCCGCACGCTCACCAGCGGCAACCACGTCGTAAAAGCTTTCTACGGCTACGACCCACAGACGGGCGACTGCTATTACGCCGCAAACCCCGAAGGCCCTCAGTATCAAGCCGTCTATCGCACCGACGCCAAGGGCAAGACCACCAAGCTCAGCCAGCAGCGAGGCACCAACAGCGCCATCTTCTCGAAGACCTACAAGTACTTCCTGAACACCTACTCCAGCTCCACCGTGCCCACCGTGGTGACGCTCTGCGACGCACGCTCGGGCAAGGCGCTGAAGACGCTCGAGGACAACGCAGCACTCAACGCCAAGCTCTCAACTCTCAACCTGCCCCAGCCCGAGTTCTTCACCTTCCGCACAGGCGAGGGCGTAGAGCTCAACGGCTATATGGTGAAGCCCGCCGACTTCAGCCCCGCCAAGCGCTACCCCGTAGTGATGCACCAGTACAGCGGCCCCGGCTCGCAGCAGGTGCTCGACCAATGGAACATAGGCAATATGGGCGGCTGCATGATGGAACGCCTACTGGCCGAGCAGGGCTACATCTGCGTCTGCGTGGACGGCCGTGGCACCGGCGGCCGAGGGGCTCAGTTTGAGAAGCAGACCTACCAGCACCTCGGACAGCTCGAGGCGCGCGACCAGGTGGAGACGGCCCTTTACCTCGGCACGCTACCTTACGTCGACAAAGACCACATCGCCATCTGGGGATGGTCCTACGGCGGTTTCATGACGCTGATGTCGATGACCGAGGGCCGCGGCGTCTTCGCTGCAGGCGTGGCCGTGGCGCCCGTGACCAGCTACCGCTTCTACGACTCCGTCTACACCGAGCGCTTTATGCGCACACCACAGGAGAACGGCGCCGGCTACGACGACAACCCCCTAACACGCGCACCGCAGCTCCATGGCGCACTGCTCATCTGCCACGGCTCGGCCGACGACAACGTGCATCTGCGCAACACGGCCGAGATGACCGAAGCCCTCGTGCAGGCTGGCAAGCCCTTCCACCAGCTCGTATATACAAACCGCAACCACAGTATCTACGGAGGCAACACACGCCGCCACCTCTACAGCAGTATCATCACGTGGTTTGACGAGCATCTGAAATAGGAGGAAGGGAAGTTAAAGGGAAGTTATGTGGCCTTCGGCCACGGGAGTTAAAGGGAAGTTAAAGGGACGATACTTTTTGGGGTGGAAGTAAAGGAAAAGGGAAGTTAAAGGGAAGTTATGTGGCCTTCGGCCACGGAAGTTGAAGGGGAGTTAAAGGGACGATACCATTGCAAGTGATTGCTTTCATCTAAAAGCACACCCTCAAAAGTATCGTCCCTTTAACTCCCCTTTAACTTCCCTTTAACTCCCCTTTAACTCCCCTTCCTCCTACTTCACCACCACCTTCTTGCCATTGATGATATAAGCTCCGCGTGAGGCTGGGGCTTCGACACGCTGTCCAGCAAGATTATAGATGGCCGTAGCTGAAGGTGCGCTGCGCAAGTTGCGAACGGCGTCAGGGATGAACTCGCCGTAGAGCTCGGTGGCCTTGTTCTCCAGGGTCTCGCGGCTCATGACCACATAAGTCATGGCATAACAGTCCTGCTTGTCCTGATTGCCGAGGCTGCCGTCCTCGAAGATGATGGCCAGGTCGCCGTTGGCCAGACGCTGCATCGAGCTGTAGGCGGAATAACCAGGCTGTAGCTGGAAGGCCTCCTGCCATGTCTTGCCCTCGTCGGTGCTCATATAGAGGCGCAGGTCCTTGCGGAAACTCGAGAATGTCTTGACGACGGTGTGCAGCAACAGGTCGCGCTGCCCTTCGGTGGCACGGCTGTAGTACATAATGTCTGCGTTGCAGCCGTTGGCGTTAAGGTCCTTCCACGTATATTTGGCGCTCCAGCGGCGGATGCCAGAAGTGCCCGTAGAGGCATCGGCCAGGGTGTAGGCGAAGGCGCGATTGGCCTGCGAGTTCCAGCCGCCTTGTCGCACGGACAGCAGGAGCGTGTTGTCGTTCATTATCTCCAGCTTCGATTCGTCGGCACTCGCGCACGCCATCTTCGAAGCGAGCGACCAGGTGGCACCTTCGTCGTCGGAGTAGAGAATGTATTCGTTACACGTGCCGCTGGCCACGCCGTTCATCGCGAAGGCCACGCGCCCGCTGTCGAAGCAGACGCCTTTGCCCGACGAGGTGAAGGCAGAAGTAATGGCGATACCGTTCTTCTTTATCGACGAATAAATATCCTTGACGGGACTCCAGGTGGCGCCGTTGTCGGTGCTCTCGCTGTAGCCCATGTGCAGCAGGCCGGCGCTGAAGCCCGTGGCTCCAGCTGCCATCAGACAGATGAGCTTGCCCGAGCGTGTGCGCACGATGGCCGGGTCGCCATAGCCGCAACCGGCGGCCGATGTGCCGTCGCCGGCGGCCACCACCTGCGGCTCGCCCCACGTAGCGCCGTCGTCCATGCTCTTGCGCATGACTACGTCAATCTTATGCTTGCCCGCAGCGCCACTTGCCACGCGACCGAGGTCCTGGGTGTTGTCGTAGCGGTCGTCGGCCAGAGCCACGATTCCGCCATCGTCGGTTCGCATGATCGTAGGTATTCGATAGTATTTCTGCAGGCTCTGCGAACCCGTCCAGAGGAAAGCCTGCCGCTTGTAGATGCGCATCTCGCCCTCGGGGTCGCCGGCGGTGATGACGCAGGTCTTCACCTCCTCACCGTTGTTGTAGCTCAGTGCTGTTACTGAGGCGTCAATGGTTTCCCATTCCTTGGCATCGCTCTTTATGTCGGCCGTAAGCCACAGATAGGCCGTCTGCCCTGCCTTGAGGGCATAGCCGGCAAGGGCTATGTCGACATCGCCGTCGGCCGGTGTGGCAAGCTCGCCCAACCGTTGCGGGGCGGCCGAGGGCACGTGGAGCTGGTCTACGGCTGTGGCATAGACTTCGAGACGCTCGACATTGGCAGCGCCAACGACCGACGCCTTCAGGTTCGTCAGTTCGCACGCCGAAGCGGCCGTCACGCGAATGCGCAGCAGCGCTTGCTGCTTGTTGCCTTGACCCGTGGTCTGATGGGCCTGACATACGACTACATCGCTGGGCGTGATACAGACTTCGCCGGCCTCGACGAGCTCCACGGGGTAGAACGCCCAGTCGTTGTTGCCATTAATGCTGGTAGGTACGGTGGTGCCCCACCCCACCACGGTGGCGCGGGCCTCGCCCTGAGTGTAATCGTTGGCGTCGAGCACAAAGCCTTCGGCCGACTGCAGATAGAAATGGCCGTCGGTGTTGTTGATCTTGCCCACGGTGATAGCCTCTTCGGCCTTGGCCGTCACGGGCACGTTGACCGACTGCTGAATCCGCCCGAAGTAGTTGCCGAAGCCATTCTGCAGATAGTACTGTTCGCCATGGGCTGCTTCAAGGCGTACGAGAAAACGGCCGTTCTCCTCAATCTTGCTGCCGGGCTTCGTGGAGGTGTTGAGCAGCGTGTGGGTCGCCACATTCTCGAAGAGGTAGCCACGGTTGCCGCCGCGGTCATACATCACGTACCACTGCCCCACGGCGATATCGTTGGCCGGAGTGGAGCTTACGCTTATGCCCCTGCCATCGAGCTCAGGCAGGAGCGCCGACGAAGGGGCCGACTCAATCTCCGAGGCGTCCACCTCCTCGATGCGGTACTTGCAACCGGTGTCGGTGGTATTCGTGCCGCCGCCCCAGTTGTAGATCTTAAAGCCGCCCCCGAGCGCCGTGCTTGACATATTTGTCTGGTTGAGCTGGCAGCTGTTGAGCGTGGATGTGACGATGAGATAGCCTACCTCGTCGGCCGGCTTCAGCTCCCAGCCTTTGGCGGGCTGTGCGGCCTGAGTGTAGAGCACCGTGTTGTTGGCGCTGGCTGGCGAGAGGTAAGAGCCGTCGGCACCGTTTACGATGTCGAGCGTGCCGTCGGTGCGCTCCACGAAGCGCCAATAAGCCGCCGTCGACGTCGAGGGCACGCCGGCCACTTCAGAGGCAGCGCCCGTCGAAGTGGCGTAGCGGCTGCCGCGCAGCGGAGTGCAGAGAGTGTAGTAGTGGGCATCGGACGTCGTGCTGGGCGTAGGCATGATGATGGCTTCGGGCGTGAACGAGGCCTTGAAAGTGTCGAGAGCCGCATTCAGCTCGGCCTGCTGAGCCTGGCGCTCGGCGGGCGTGAGGGAGCTCTGGAGCGTGGCCTCAATCTCGGCGGCCTTGGCCAGCACGTCCTTGGCCAGCGACTTGGGATAGTAGCCGGGCGCTGTGCCGCAGACGCTTGCCACCGTCTGACGCACCTCGCCTATAAGGCCCATCAGCTGCTCGGCCTCGCCGTCGGTGCTTTTGATTACTGAATATACGAGGTCGTCCAGCGCGCGCTTGCCGTCGGGCGTGGTCAGCACGAAGGTGAACAGCCATTTGTTCAGGCGCACGCCGTCGGCAGCCACGTAAGGCAACTTGAGGAAAACTTTGTTCCAACCCGCACGCAGACTTACGCGGAGCGGCTCGCGGGCGGCGAAGTTCTCGTTCTGCAGGTCGACCTCGCTATTGATGCTCTTGCCGCTGTTCTTCCACGTAGGCGGCACGAGCTCCTCATCGTTGAGCCAGATGCGCGAGCCCTTGCGGTCCCACTTGCCGGCATCGGGAGCCTTGTCGTTCTCCGAGCGGCCGTAGTTCTGGAACTCGATGAGCGCTCCGGCCTCGCGGGCTGTGGGCGAATATACGTAAGTCCAGGCGTAGGCCGTGGTGTTGGTGGCCGGGCTGGCGAAATAAGACGGCACGGTTGTGCCCCAGGTGTGACGCAGATATATGCCTGCGCCCGTGGCCGAGCCTGCGGTATAGGTCTGGCCGTTGTACTCGTAGCTGTCAGGCAGCACGTCGGCCGTCGACTGCTCGGGCGGGAAGACTGCTGCGGCATCACCGCCGTTGGGGAAGGCTTCGGTGATGCGCCAGCGCACGTTGGTCTGCTTGACGTAAGGGATAGGTTCGCCGTTGAGCCACGTGCTCTTGTAGTGGAGGAAACGGCGCTCCCAATCGGCAAACTCCTCAAACTCGCTGCCGCTCGTGGGCAACACGGTGCCGCCTACCTCGATGTACTGCCGGCCGCCGCCCTTCCAGCCGCGCTCGGCTGTGGCCAGGGCATTGGCATAAAGGTTGTTCTGGGCAATGATATCTGTCTCGGTCGGCGTCTTGCGGTCGTTCCAGAGGGCGGTGATGGCGCCGGCCAACTCCGCACTGCCTTGCTGGGCGTAATAAATGTTACTCTTGTAGATGCCTACCAGGTCGGCGAAGACGTCGAAGTGGTTGACGTAGTTGTAGCGGCAGTCGATGTTGGGCACGCCTGAGATCTGTCGGCCGGCGGTGCTCCACATCTCCGTCATATCAATATACGGCAATGTAGATGTGCTTATGCTCACGCCGCTGATGGGATTCCAGACGACGCAGCGGCGCCCGAGCGTCTCCTTGATGTAGCGCGACATTTCATTCACGAACTCGGCCGTAGTGCCAGCCTCGTCGGCGCCCATGTGGATATACGGAGCCAGGGGGAAGGCTGCGGCAAGCTCGCCGAGCAGCTCTTTCAGCACAGCGCGGCCCTGCGTCGAACTCATCTTGAAGCCCATGGCCGTGGTGAACGACGTGGAATGCCCAGGCATATCTATCTCGGGGATGATAGTGATGCCGCGCTCGGCAGCGTAAGCCTCGAGTTCGGTGCACTGGGCCTGAGTGTAGTATTGGCCGGCGAAGCGCGTCATGCTCGAAGAAGCATTCAGCTGCGGATAGAGCTTCGATTCGAAGCGGAAACCCTGGTTGTCGGTCAGGTGCCAGTGGAACGCGTTGACCTTGAAGCGCGAGAGCAGGTCGATCTCTTTCTTTAGTTCATCGAAGCTGATGAACGAGCGGCCTACGTCGTGCATGAAACCGCGCAGCTTGAAGGCAGGATAATCGGTGACCTCCACGCCGGCTATCGAGGCGCCATCGGTGGCGGCGGCCAGTTGCGCCAGCGTCTGTGCGGCGCGGATGACGCCCGTCTTGGAGGCTGCCGTGATCTTGATTGCGTCGGTCGTCACGCTAAGCTTGTAGCCTTCGTTGTCGAAACCGGCGAGAGTATAGTCGAAAGTGCCGAGGACCGAGGCGCTGACGAGCTCCACGCTCACGCTGGCCGAGGCCGACTCCGAGGTGGTGAACAGCGATGCCAGCAGGCTCGATGCTGTGGGGTCGGTAATCTTGACCGGGCGCGAGAGCGCAAACTCGGCGCCATTCGTGCTCAGGCTCTTAGGCACGGGCATTAGCAGGTCAGTAGGAGCATCGGCAGCCACAGCCCACAGCGCGCTGCAGCAAGCAAACAACAATGAGAGAAATAGTCTAGGTTTCATAGCTGATAAAGTTTTAGTATTCTGTCTGATTGGGGGAGTTAAAGGGGAGTTAAAGGGACGATACCATTGCCAGTGATTGTTCTCAAATAAAAGGCACATCCACTAAAGTATTGTCTTTTAACTTCCGTGGCCAAAGGCCACATAACTTCCCTTTAACTTCCCTTTAACTTCTTATTTCCTTTAATTTCCATATATTCCAAACTATATTATAATTAATGTGTAAGCGCAGCGCTGACAGCCTCGGCACAGCGCTCCCCGTCGATAGCGGCGCTGACGATGCCGCCGGCATAACCCGCCCCCTCGCCGCAGGGATAGAGGCCACTGAGGCGTATGTGGCAGAGCGTAGCGCCATCGCGGATGATGCGAACAGGCGCCGACGTGCGCGTCTCCACGCCTATGACCGTAGCCTCCGACGTGAGGAAGCCGCGGCTCTTGCGGTCGAAAGCCTGGAAGCCGGCCTGCAGGCGCGAGCTGATGAACTTTGGCATCCAAAAATGCAGCGGCGAGGCCACGAGTCCCGGGGCATAGCTGCTCTGAGGCAGGTCGGCCGAGAGGCGCCCGCGCACGAAATCGGTCATGCGCTGCGCCGGTGCCGTCTGTCGGCGGCCACCCTGTTGCCAGGCCAGGCGCTCCATCAGTTCCTGAAAGACGAGCATCCGTAATGCCGGATGACGATTGACGTCCGACGAATTGCCCGCCACTCCATCATTCGTCATTCGTAACTCGTCATTCGTCATTCGCACCTCATCATTCGTCATTCCTAACTCGTCATTCGTCATTCCGAATTTGTCATTCTCCAAGTCCTCGGGGTGCAGTTCCACCACCATTCCCGAATTGCTCCAGCGCCCGTTGCGGTGGCTCGGGCTCATGCCGTTCACCACCACCTGCTCGGGACCCGTAGCGGCAGGCACTACGAAACCACCGGGGCACATACAGAACGAATAGACGCCCCGCCCGTCGCACTGCTGCACGAAGCTATATTCAGCTGCCGGCAACCACTTGCCACGACCCGCGCGGCTGTGGTATTGTATTCTGTCGATAAGCTCTGACGGATGCTCCAGGCGCACGCCCACGGCAATGCCTTTAGCCTCAACCTCGATGCCGTCGCGCACGCACATTCTATATACGTCGCGCGCGGAATGCCCGGTGGCCAGGATGACCGGCCCGCGAAACTCCACCGGCCGCTTATCTGCAGAAGCCCCGGCGGCAGCAGCCTCGCCCTCTGTGGGCTGCGTCTGCTCGGCCTCGATGCCAACGACGGCGCCGTCGGCCACGATGAGCCGAGTCATGCGCGTCCGGAAATGTACTTCGCCTCCGCAGCCGATAATGGTGTTGCGTATGTTCTCGATCACACGCGGCAGGCGGTCTGTGCCGATGTGGGGATGGGCGTCGCAGAGGATATCTGTCGACGCTCCGTGCTGGCAGAACACGCGCAGGATTTTCTCCACCGAGCCGCGCTTCTTGGAGCGAGTGTAGAGTTTGCCGTCGGAGTAAGCGCCCGCGCCGCCCTCGCCAAAGGAGTAGTTGCTCTCGGGGTCCACGATGTGGCTGCGCGAGATCTGCGCGAGGTCGCGCTTGCGCTCATGCACGTCCTTACCGCGCTCCACTACGATGGGGCGAAGGCCCAGTTCTATCAGACGCAAGGCGGCAAACAGTCCGCCCGGACCGGCACCAACGACGATGACCTCCGGCCGGCCTTCCACGTTGGGATAGTCCACCGGCTCGAAGGCAGCCGCTGCCACGGGTTCGTCAATCCATACGCGCACGCCCAGGTTCACGAACACCTGGCGCTGTCGCGCATCTATACTGCGGCGCACAATCCGATAGACGCTGATGCGCCGAGGTGCCACACCGCATTCGGCCACCACCTGCTCGCGAAGCAGCGAATCGGTGGCGGCAACTTGCGGAAGCACCCGAAGTTGAAGTTCACTTATCATTGCGGCACAAAGATAACTCTTTTTTGCGAACTGCAACAGAAAAAGGAGAAGAATGACGAGCGAATAAGGTTTTTTTAAGAATGAAAGGCCAAAACGCCCCCTGCGCCCATGGTCTTAATCCACAGGCAATGACTGACTATTCGCCTGCAAACGCAGACATTTCCTCGATTGTCCGCAAGTTCCCACTTGCGGTTCATAGTTCCTTGCCCACTTCAATCGCAGACATTACCACAACTGCCCACAAGAAAACACTCAGCCTCTTGAATTTATTATTCACGTCACAACGTGACGTCATCACATCACAACGTGACGCCATCACGTCACAACGTGACGCCATCAAATCACAACGTGTTTTGAAGAATATGGCAGGAAGAAAACGGGAACTGGAGCGGAGGAGGGAGAAAATGTAGCAGGAAGAAAACGGGAACTAAAGCTGAGGAACGGGAAGACGGGGGCGGGAGTGCAGGAAAATCGGAGCGGAGGGGTGAGAAGACGGAGGCGGGAAAACAAAAAAAGAGGGATATGCTTGTGAGCATATCCCTCTCGTTGTTTTGATGTCGGGATGACTAGATTCGAACTAGCGACCCCACGCCCCCCAGACGCGTACTCTAACCGGACTGAGCTACATCCCGAATCAAGGTGCAAAAGTGAGAAAAAGCATTCTTTTTCGTTTTGCGGGTGCAAAGGTAGGCGATTTTTTTGATACGTGCAAACTTTTTTCTACTTTTGTGCCGAAAATTCTTAGGAAAAGCTGTTTTTACTATGATTATTCGCATAAACAGGCCTTATAACCTCAGCGCAGAGGTGGCTCTGCCCGCCAGCAAGAGCATCAGCAACCGAGCCCTGCTGCTGGCCGCACTCAGCGGTTCTCCGGTAGCAGACCTCACGAATATCTCGGACTGCGACGACACACGAGCAATGCTTTCGGCGCTCGCGACGGGCGACACGACCATCGACATCGGAGCCGCAGGCACTGCCATGCGCTTCCTCACGGCCTGGCTGAGCCTGGCCACGAGCCATGACGATTGTCCGGCAGCCGCACCGCACCTGCTTACGGGCTCGCCCCGGATGTGCCAGCGGCCCATCGGCTTGCTCGTAGATGCCTTGCGCGAGCTGGGCGCACAGATTGAATATGCCGGCAGCGAGGGCTTCCCGCCGCTGAGCATCACGCCGGCGCGCCTGCACGGAGGCTGCCTCACGCTGCGCGGCGACGTCAGCTCGCAATACGTATCGGCCCTGCTGATGATAGCGCCGCTGCTGGCCGAAGGCCTCACACTGACGCTCACAGGCACCGTCGCCAGCCGCCCCTACATCGAGATGACCCTCGCTATGATGAGGCACTTCGGCGCCGAAGCCGCCTGGACCGACGAGCGCACAATCTGTGTGAAGCCTCGCCACTACAGTCCCCAGGCCTACACCATCGAGTCGGACTGGAGCGCGGCATCCTACTGGTATGCCATCGTACTTCTGAGCGACAACGAACACGAGACGGCGACGATGAAAGGCCTCTTCGACGTGAGCCTCCAGGGCGACAGCGGTCAGCGCGAACTCTTCAAGATGCTCGGCGTGGAGTCGATGCCTTTCTCGCAAGGCACGCGCGACCCTCGCGTGAACATCGCCCGGCGCCCGGCACAGACCGAACGCATAGAATGGGATTTCACTCGGATGCCCGACCTCGTGCAGACCTTTGCCGTGGCCTGCGCCATGAAGGGTGTTCCCTTCCGCTTCACGGGCGTACAGAGCCTGCGCATAAAGGAGACCGACCGCATCGCTGCGCTCCAGCGCGAGCTCGACAAACTGGGCGTGACGCTCGAGAACGAGGGAGACGAGGTAATCGCTTGGCAGGGCCCACTGAAGCAGCCCGCCGCCAGCGTGCCCTATCTGCAGCCCAAGGCCGGCACAGCCATCGACACCTACGCCGACCACCGCATGGCCATGGCCTTCGCGCCGGCGGCCATGGTGCTCGGCAGCATCACCATCAACGACGCCGAAGTGGTAACCAAATCGTACCCCCGCTTCTGGCAGGACCTTGAGGCCGCAGGATTTGAGATAGTAAAGAGCGAATAACGATCCAAGGGAAAGCTGCATGAAAAACGTAGAAGACTTCATCTGCTGCGGCCAGCATGCCGTATGCGAGAAAGAGTTGCTGATGAAAGCGGCCATGGAGCCCATCGACTATTTCGATGACGAAGAGCTCGACCGCTTCCGCGGCCGCGACGCCGACGCCTACACCGAGGCCGAGGAGGACGAGTTCCGCGAGGTGCTCTACACCACGCTCACGCGCGAAGTGCCCGACTGGCTTCGCAGCCTGCAACTGCGGGGCATAGAACTGCCCACGGGCCTGCGCGACGAGGCTCTCATGCTTGCCGACGAAAGAATTGAAGGTTCCGGGCAATAAATCATGCCTGCCAGCCGTTATATATCAAGTTAATGTTTCGCGCGCGTACATATATTATATGTGTTGCCCTGTTGCTGACAGGGCTGCTGCTCTCGTGCTCCACGCAGAAAAACACCTCGGGCTCGCGTTTCTACCACCGCACCACCGCACATTTCAACACGCTCTATAACGGCCGTGTGGCTTTCGACGAAGGTATTGAGGCACAGCTGAAAGGGCATGTCGACAACTACACCGAGTTGCTGCCGATGTTCGTCGTGGCCGACAAGAAGACGGCCGGCATGGGCAAGAGCAATTTCGAGACGGCGATAGAGAAAAGCCAGAAGGCCATCAAGCGCCACAGCATAAAGCGCAAGCCCAAGAAGCCCTCGGGCCACATGAGCGACAAGCAGAAAGCTTACTTCGCACGCAAGGAGTTCAACACATACTTGCGCCACGCCTGGATGATGTTTGCCGATGCGCAGTTCCAGAAGGGCGAGTTCATCGAGGCGGCGTCGAGCTACAATTATATCATACGCCTCTATTCCGACCAGCCCGACATCGTAAGCGTGGCGCGCGCCAAACTGGCCCGCTGCTATGTCCTTATGGAATGGCCTTACGATGCCGAAGACGTCTTCAACAAGATTCGCCGCGACAGCATCTCGCCACGTGGCGAGCGCGAGCTGGCTGCCTCAAGGGCGGCCTACCTCATCGCCACGAACCAGTACTCCGAAGCCATAGCGCCGCTGACCGCCACGGCCAAGGCCACGAAGAACAAACTGCAGAAAGCGAGGCTCTACTACCTGCTCGGGCAGCTCAACCAGCAGGCAGGCAACAGTCGCGAGGCCTACAAAGCCCTGCGCAAATGCACGCACCTGAACCCGCCTTACGAACTATCGTTCAACGCACGCATACTGCAGACCGAGGTGATGGCAAAAGGTCAGGGCAAAGCCATGATACGCAAGCTGCGCCGCATGACCAAAGACCCTAACAACGAGAACTACCTCGACCGCATCTACTACGCCATAGGGAACATCTACCTCGCCGACCGCGACACGATGAACACTATCTACGCATGGAAGAAAGGTATTGAAGAGAGCCGGCAGAGCGGCTATGCAAAAGCCGTTGTGCTGCAGCATCTGGGCGAGCTCTACTGGCAACGCGAGAACTACATCGACGCCACCGAATGCTACAACCAGCTGGCCGGTATGATGGACAAAGAGCGCGACGACTACGAAGAGGTGCAGCGCCGCAGCAAGATGCTCACCGAGATAGAGCCGCACCTCTCAGCCGTGAAGCTGCAAGACAGCCTGCAGGCCCTGGCCAAGCTGCCTGAGAAAGAGTACCTGGCCGCCATCGACCGCGTGATCGAAGAGCTGAAGAAAAAAGAGAAGGAGCAAGAGAAGCGCGAAGCAGCCATGGGCAACAGCACCGCCAACCGCAATAACCAGGCTATGGCCAACAACGCCGCGGCAAACAACGCTGCAGGGGCCGTCAGGAGAGGCTCGCAGTCGGCAACCTTCTATTTCTACAACCCGCAGACCGTGGCCCAAGGCAAGCAGGAGTTCCAGCGCCGATGGGGCAACCGGCCCAACGAGGATAACTGGCGCATCAGCCAGAAACGCGAGCAAGGCTCAGAAGGCGACTTCGGCGAAACGGCACCCGGCGACTCTCTGGCCGGCGACTTCGACGAAGGCTTCAGCGAGCTCAGCGAAGAAGAGCAGCGACTGAAGGACTCGCTCGAGAACGACCCGCACCAGCGCGAATACTACCTCAAGCAGATTCCGTTCACCGAGGAGCAGGTGGCAGCCTCCAACGAGCTCATACGCGACGGCCTCTACAACGGAGGCGTACTGCTGATGGAGAAAATCGGCAACTACCCCCTCTCGCGCAAGACCCTTACTCGGCTAATGACTGCCTTCCCCGACTTCGACAAGATGGACGACGTCTATTACCACATGTTCCTGCTCTCGATGCGCGAAGGCAACGACGAATCAATGCAGAACTACCTCGCCCTGCTGCAGAACGACTTCCCCGAGAGCAAACTCACGCGCACAATCTCCAACCCGCGCTTCATCGAGCTGGCGACCAACGGCCGTCATCTCGAGGACTCGCTCTACGCCCAGACTTACGAGGCCTACAAGGAAGGCACTTACTGGCAAGTGGAACAGAATGTGGAGCAGAGCAACCGCGACTTCGAAGAGGGCGCGCACCGCGCCAAGTTCCTCTTCCTGCACGCGATGACGCAGCTCTATACCGGACACCGCGACTCGTTCCTCACGGCGATGAAGGTGGTGGCCGAGAAATATTCCAAGGATGAGATAGCACAGCTGGCCAGCGCCTACGTCAAAGGCGTGCAGGAAGGCCGGCTGCTGGCCTCCGACAAATGGGATTCCTCGAGCATCTGGAAGATGCGCTCCGAGGGCGGCGCCGGCACCGACAGCACTGCCACGGCGGCCGACTCGCTCGTGGCCGACCCGCAGGTGCCTTACGTATTCGTGCTCGCCTACCCCACCGGCGAGGTCGATGAGGACCAGCTGCTCTTCGAGATGGCCCGCTACAACTTCACATCCTTCATGGCACGCAATTTCGACATCGAGATCGTGAAGGCAGGAGTCATAAGCCAGCTGCGCGTGACCGGCTTCCAGAGCTACGACGAATGTCACGCTTATGCCCAACAACTCTACAGCGACGCACAACTGCGCGAGCGACTCGAAGGAATCAGGGCAATCCTCATCAGCGAGCACAACCTCAAACTGCTCGGCACGCGCTACAGCTACGACGACTATGCCGAATTCTTCGAGGCCGAACTATCGCCGCTCGAAGTGCCCGAGGAACTCATTCTCGATGAGCCCACGGACAACTTCCCGACCGACATCGACGACATTCCCATCAGCGAAGAGAAGCAAGCCGAGGATGAAGAAGGCGCCGAGGACGAGGAAGAAGAAGTCGGCGACGATGAGGACTGGATGTACTGAAACTATTAGCACTTTAGCAAAACGACTTTCACAGCCATGACCAATAACGATATTCTGCGCCAACCCGTGCCCTCGCAAGCCAGCGGCAGCGGAGGCGGAACGACCTTCCGCCTCCTGTGGGTGGACGATGAGATAGAGCACCTGAAGGCTCACATCATCTTTCTTGAGAAGAAAGGCTACAAGGTGGACACCGTCACCAACGGATTCGATGCCGTGGAGCGGTGCTCGGAGCAGACTTACGACCTCGTCTTCCTTGACGAAAATATGCCAGGCATAAGCGGTTTGGAGACACTGCAGCGCATCAAGGACGTGGCGCCGACGACGCCAATCGTAATGGTCACGAAGAGCGAGGAAGAGGACATCATGGACCAGGCAATAGGCAGCAAGATTACCGATTACCTGATTAAGCCCGTCAGTCCCACGCAAATACTGCTCTCGCTGAAAAAGAATATTCACCAACGCGAGATAGTGGCCGAGCACACACAGACGGCCTATCAGCAGAACTTCGGCACGCTCGGACTGCAAATCGACGATGCAGCGTCGATCGACGACTGGAACGAAGTGTACCGCCGGCTGGTGGCCTGGGAGCTGCAGCTGAGCGATGCCGACAGCGCCATGCGCGAGATGCTGGCCATGCAGAAGAGCGAAGCCAACCGCCGCTTCGCACGCTTTGTCGAGCGCAACTATATCAGCTGGCTCGCCTCAACCGACGACCGCCCGCTCATGAGCCCCGACATCTTCAAGAAGCGTGTATTCCCTCTCCTGGACGAAGGCGAGAAGGTGTTCCTCATAGTCATCGACAACTTCCGGTTCGACCAGTGGCGAACCATCATGGGCGAGCTGAGCGAACTATACCACATCGACGAAAGCCTCTACTGCTCAATTCTCCCGACGGCCACCCAATATGCGCGCAACGCCATCTTCTCAGGGCTGATGCCCAACATCATCGCGGAGATGTTTCCCGAACTATGGGTGGACGAAGACAGCGAGGAAGGCAAGAACCTCAACGAAGCACCGCTCATACAGACGCTCTTCAAGCGCTACCGCCGCCAGCACACGTTCTCGTACAACAAAGTGAACGACTCGGCGGCCGCCGAGCGCCTCGTAACTCATCTGCCACAGCTGGAGAAGTATGACGTCAACGTCTGTGTGCTTAACTTTATTGATATGCTCTCGCACGCCCGCACCGAGAGTCGGATGGTGCGCGAGCTGGCCTCAAACGAGGCGGCCTACCGAAGCATCACGCTGAGTTGGTTCCGTCATTCGGCCGTAGGAGAGCTCTTCAAGACGCTCGCATCAAGCAACTATCGCATCATCCTCACCACCGACCACGGCAGCATTCGTTGTCAGAACCCCATACGCGTCAAGGGCGACAAGAACACCAATACGAACTTGCGCTACAAGTTGGGCAAGAACCTCGACTACAACGCCAAGGAGGTGTTCGAGATCACCGACCCGCATCGCGCCATGCTTCCGTCGCCCAACCTCTCCACGCGCTATATCTTCGCCCGCGGCGACGGCTTCTTCGCCTACCCCAACAACTACAATTACTACGTCAGCTACTATCGCGACACGTTCCAGCACGGAGGCATCTCGATGGAAGAGATGCTGATTCCGCTCATCGAACTGACGCCCCGCCACAGATAATTCATACGCTTTTTCCATGGAACTACAGATAAACAACCTCGAAGAAATAGGCACAACGGCCCGCGAATTCATCCGCATGACGGCAGACGCCACAGTCATAGCCTTTTACGGCTCGATGGGCGCCGGCAAGACTACGTTCGTTCGCGCACTGTGCGAGGCCAAAGGCGTCAGCGAAGCCGTCACTTCGCCCACCTTTGCCATTGTCAACGAATACCAGTCGGCAGCCTTGGAGCCCATCTATCACTTTGATTTCTACCGGATCCGCCGCTTGAGCGAGGCCTACGATATGGGCTTCGAGGACTATCTCTACAGCGGCCACCTCTGCCTTATTGAGTGGCCCGAACTCGTAGAGGAGTTGCTGCCTGAAAACACCGTGCGCGTGCACATCGACGTCAACGACGATGGCACGCGCACTGTGCGGTGGTAGCCTCCTGAAATAGCTACGTTCTTATTTATTCAACTTTCCCAAGCGGAGCTTACTTTGGAAGTTAAAGAAGTTAAAGGAGTTATGTGGCCTTCGGCCACGGAAGTTAAAGACGATACCATTGACAAGTGACAGCCTTCTTCGGGAAAGCAGTCTTCAAATGTATCGTCTTTAACTTCATTAACTTCCATAACTTCTTTAACTTCCAAAGCAAGCGGAGCTTGAATTATTTCACGTCCCCTACCTTAATCAAGTATTCGGCTATCTGCACGGCATTCAGGGCCGCGCCTTTCTTGATCTGGTCGCCGCAGAGCCAGAAGGTGAGACCGTTCTCGTTGGCCAGATCCTTGCGGATGCGTCCTACGAAGACGTCGTCCTCTCCGGCCGTGAAGAGCGGCATGGGGTATTTCTTGTTCGAGGGGTCGTCGATTACGGTGATGCCTTCGGCCTTGGCCATGACCTCGCGAGCCTCTTCGGGGCTGACGGGGCGCTCCGTCTCGATCCACACAGCCTCGGAATGGCTGCGCAGCGACGGCACGCGCACACACATAGCCGAGCAGGCGGCATCGGTGTGCATGATCTTGCGCGTCTCGTTGAACATCTTCATTTCCTCCTTGGTATAGCCGTTGTCGGTGAAGACGTCGATCTGCGGAATGACATTGTAGGCGAGCTGATAAGCGAACTTATTCACCGTGGCAGGCTTGCCGTCGAGCACCTCGCGGTACTGCTGCTCGAGCTCGGCCATAGCGGCAGCTCCGGCTCCGCTGGCCGCCTGATACGAAGCGATGTGAATGCGCTTGATGTGCGACAGCTGCTCGAGCGGTTGCAGGCACACGACCATCATGATTGTCGTGCAGTTGGGGTTGGCGATAATGCCACGGGGACGCTTGAGGGCATCCTCGGCGTTGCACTCGGGCACTACGAGGGGCACGTCGGCATCCATGCGGAAAGCCGAGCTGTTGTCGATCATCACGGTGCCATGCTTGGTGATAGTCTCAGCAAACTCCTTCGAGGTGCCTCCGCCGGCGCTCACGAACGCGATGTCGATATCCTTGAAGTCATCGTTGTGCTGCAGCAGTTTGACTTCGTAATCCTTACCGCGGAAGCTGTATTTGCGACCTGCGCTGCGCTCGCTGCCAAAGAGCACGAGTTCGTCGATGGGAAAGTTACGCTCATCGAGCACTTTGAGAAATTCCTGACCTACGGCGCCGCTGGCGCCCACGATAGCTACTTTCATCTTATCTGATTAGATTGTTAGTGTTTGCGCGTGCAAAGGTACGACAATAAAACGAAAGGAGCACAAAAAAAACGAAAAATATAACTACTGAGGCTATAAAGGCTGACTTCAGAGCATGAAATCACTCATGATATCGTCTGATACCATTAGTGATTTTTCGTTTATACACAGGACGTTGCCACTGCGCTGTAGGCGTCCGGTCCTGATATGGCGCTCGGCTGTGGCAATAAGCATGCGGAGGCGCTCGGCGCCGAAGCGGCGCTCTATGTCGGAGAGGTCTATGCCGCGCGCCGTTCGCAGGCCGCACATGACGGTTTCTTCGTAGAGCTCGTCGTCGGAGAGGACCTCGAGAGTGGCGGTCTGTGGCCGTGCGTCTTCGTCGAGGGCCTGTTGGTCGTCACTGCTCCAGCAGCGTAAGTATTCGTCGAGGTCGGGCACGTTTGCGCGCCGCGTGCGAAGGCCGTCGAAGCTGTGAGCTGCGGGGCCGAAGCCTAAGTATGGCGTCCCGGCCCAGTAGCTGCTGTTGTGGCGCGAGGCACAACCGGGACGCGCGAAGTTTGAGATTTCGTAATGTTGGAAACCTGCCTGACGGGCTCTGTCGCACAACATCGCAAACATCTCCACCGAGAGCTCGTCGGGAGCCTCGCTGACGCGCCCTTCGCTGCGCCAACGGCTAAGGAGAGTGCCTGGTTCGAAGCTGAGGGCATAGGCCGAGATGTGCTGAATGCCAAGTGCGAAGGCGGTGTCGAGGTCGTGGCGCCACAGCTCGAGGGTCTGGCCTGGCAGGCCGTAGATGAGGTCTATGCTGATATTGCCTATGCCCTGCCGCTGCAGGCTTCGGACGGCTTCCACGGCTGTCCGCGCATCGTGACGCCGACGTATGAGCGTGAGCAGGCCGTCGTCGAAGGTCTGAACACCGAGCGACACACGGTTGACGCCCAAGGCTGCAACGTCGGGCCATCGGCCCACATCGTCGGGGTTCATCTCAAGCGTCACCTCGGCATCTGGGGCGATGGCGTAGCTACGCCTTATGACGCCGAGGATGTCCTCCAGTTGCCGTGGCGTGAGCATCGAGGGCGTGCCGCCTCCGAAATATATTGTGGCCACTTGTGCCGAGCAGGCGCGGCCCTCACTGAGCACCTCACCTCGGCGCAGCACAACCTCGCGCGAGAGCGCACGTACATAATTCTCCGCGTCGCCCGCGCGCGTAGTAGAGAAGAAGTCGCAATAGGCGCAGCGCGACTTGCAAAAGGGTATGTGAACGTAAATGCCTGCCATAAGTTTGCGGGTCAAAGGTACATAAAAAACATTAATTTTAGGCTCAGCACGAAAAAAAATCGGAGAACGTAGCCTCGGATTAAGGATTTATTACTAACTTGCGGCGCTTTTAGGCAAAATTACCCCCAAAAAGGGCCGACGAACCTACCGAAAAGAAAACTTTCTCAGACCAATCATTAATCATCTTATAAACTCACAGACTCTATGAGAAACTATTCGACAAAAGAGATCAAGAACATTGCCTTGCTTGGCAGTGACGGGGCTGGTAAGACCACCCTCACCGAAGCGCTGCTCTTCGAGAGCGGCATCATCTCGCGTCGCGGACGCATCACGCAGAAGAACACCGTGAGCGACTACCTGCCCGTGGAGCAGGAATATGGCTATTCGGTCTTCGCTACGCCTTTCCACGTTGAATGGAACAACAAGAAGCTCAACATCATCGACTGCCCGGGATCCGACGACTTCGCCGGAGCCGCACTGACGGCCATGAGCGTCACCGACACCACAGTGATCCTGATCAACGCTCAGAACGGCGCCGAAGTGGCTACTCAAAACCACTTCCGCCTGACCGAGAAGATGCAGAAGCCCGTTATCTTCCTCATCAACCGCCTCGACGATGAGTGCGACTACGACAACATCCTGGAGCAGCTTCAAAACACATACGGCTCAAAGGTCGTGCCCGTGCAGTACCCCATCAAGACTGGTCCCGACTTCAATGCCGTGATCGACGTGCTGCTGATGAAGAAATATTCGTGGAAGCCCGAAGGCGGCGCTCCCATCATCGAGGACATCCCCGCCGACCAGCTCGACAAGGCCACCGAGATGCACCAGACCCTGGTTGAAGCTGCCGCAGAGCACGACGAGACACTCATGGAGAAGTTCTTCGAGACGGAAGCCCTCACCGAGGACGAGATGCGCGAAGGCATCCGTGCCGGTCTGGCCTCACGCGGCATGTTCCCCGTATTCTGCGTATGCGCAGGCAAGGACATGGGCGTACGCCGTCTGATGGAGTTCCTCGGCAACGTCGTGCCTTTCGTAGACCAGATGCCTGCCGTCAAGAACACCGCCGGCGAAGATGTCGTCTGCGACCCCAACGGCCCCACCAGCCTCTTCTTCTTCAAGACCAGCGTAGAGCCCCACATCGGTGAGGTTCAGTACTTCAAGGTCATGAGCGGAACCGTGCACGAGGGCGACGACCTCACTAACGCCGACCGCGGCTCGAAGGAGCGCATCGCCCAGCTCTTCGTGTGTGCAGGCTCCAACCGCACAAAGGTCAGCGAGCTCGTAGCCGGCGATATAGGCTGCACCGTAAAGCTCAAGGACGTGCGCACGGGCAACACCCTCAACGGCAAGGACTGCGAGAACCGCTTCTCCATCACATACCCCGATCCTAAGTACATCCGTGCCATCCGCGCACAGAACGAGGCCGACACCGAGAAGATGATGTCGATCCTCGCCCGTATGAGCCAGGAGGATCCCACATGGGTCGTAGAGCAGTCGAAGGAACTGCGCCAGATTCTGGTCAAGGGTCAGGGCGAGTTCCACCTGCGCACACTGAAGTGGCGCATGGAGAACAACGATAAGATGCCCATCGTCTTCGACGAACCCAAGATTCCTTACCGCGAGACTATCACCAAGGCCGCACGCGCCGACTATCGCCACAAGAAGCAGTCGGGCGGTGCCGGACAGTTCGGCGAGGTACACCTCATCGTTGAACCGTACGTCGAAGGCGAGCCCCTGAAGGAAGTTTACCGCTTCGGCAACCAGGAGTACCGCATCACAGCCAAGAGCGAGGACGTCACCGAGCTCGAGTGGGGCGGCAAGCTCGTGTTCATCAACTCCGTCGTCGGCGGTGCCATCGACGCCCGCTTCATGCCGGCCATCCTGAAGGGTGTGCTCAGCAAGATGGAGCAAGGCCCGCTCACCGGCTCGTATGCCCGCGACGTGCGCGTCATCGTCTACGATGGTAAGATGCACCCGGTCGACAGCAACGAGCTCTCGTTCATGCTCGCCGGCCGCAACGCCTTCGTACAGGCCTTCCGCGAGGCCGGTCCGAAGCTGCTCGAGCCTATCTACGATGTCGAAGTGCTCGTGCCCGCTGACTGCATGGGCGACGTGATGAGCGACCTGCAGGGCCGTCGTGGCATGATCATGGGTATGAGCTCTGAGAGCGGTATCGAGAAGCTCAACGCCAAGGTGCCCTTGAAGGAGATGTCGAGCTACTCCACCGCCCTGAGCTCCATCACCGGCGGCCGCGGCTCGTTCACTATGAAGTTCTCGAGCTACGAACTCGTGCCCATCGACGTTCAGACCAAGCTCCAGAAGGAATTCGAAGAGAGCCAGAAGGAAGACAACTGATCTCATATATCGCAATAAGAAAAGCTGTGCCAACCCGCTTGGCACAGTTTTTTTTGTATACTCACACACAACAACAAACGCCTTTGCCGCAATCAGCCATAGGCCAAGAACGTCTTGACAGCCGAGGGCATCGCCGGATGAAGCCAAGAGTTTAGCGGTAAAACAAGTTGTTTTACTTTGAAACGACTAAGTCTTATGGCTGATGCGACCGGTCGCATCAGCCATTTCGACCGGTTGCGAAGGGCTAAGCGACCGGTCAGATTAAGCAATGCGACCGGTCGCGTAGAGCTACACGACCGGTCGCATGAAACGATTGAAATGTCCGACTTATTTCACGAGCACCTTTCGGCCATCGATGACATATAGGCCTCGGGGCAGACGCGCCGTTGCAGAGGCTGTCACACGACGTCCGCTGAGGTCGAAGACGCCCTGCTGCTGTGAGCCAGAGCCTGCGGGGTCATCAGCCATGAGGTCGTCGATGGCGTCGTAGGTATAATCGGTGCCTGAGCGTGCGGCCATGATTGCGAGCAGAGCCACGTCCTTAGCCGTGAGCGCACGCTTATAGACGAGGAGGTCGTCGATACTGCAGTCGGCCGAGCCCCAGAAGGAACCGGCGCCCAACTGCATATAATCGGCCGAGCGCAGGAACGTGAGCACCTGCGAGTAGGCCGCCGAACCCGACATGGATTTCTGAGCCTTGCGCACGCCGTCGACATAAATCGTTACGCCGGAGGTGTTGAGCACCACGGTGAGGAACGACCAGCGGTCGGCGGGCAGATAGCCTGTAGCACCGCTGTTGGGGTGGTTGATGTCGAACCACGTGCCCGAGTTGTTGTTGAAACCGGTGTACGTATTGCGCGTCATGAAGAAGCGTGCGCCGGCGTCGTTGGCCTCGGCAGCGGTAAAGCTCCAGAGCGTGTTCCAAAGGTCGTTGTCGTTGGGCTTAACCCACATGGCGATTGTCATGCCGCGCAGCGTCGAGAGGCCCTTGAGGGGGTTCTCCATGACGGTGTAGCTGAGGTTCTCGGCCGAGCCGTAGCTCTGTCGCAGGACGTAGCTGCCGCGCTCGGCATCGTTGCTGGCTGTGGGCGCTGTGCCCGAACCGGTCTTCTTCACTTGCGGACGCTGGTCAGGGTTGACCTTGTTGGCCGTAGTCCTCGTGGTGAACGGATACCACGCCACGAGGTCCGAGGTGTAGTCGCCCTCGGGCAGATCGTCGTTGCTGGCGGCCGTGAGGTTGAAGACCTGTGTGTAGGTGACGTCGCCGCAGGCGATGGTGCAAGTGAGCGTCACGGGCTCTGAGGTCTCAGGCGGCGTGAAGCGCCCCTTGTTGGTTATGACGGCGGTGTTGCTGCTCGTCCAAGTCACGGTAGCCCCAAAGTGCTCGTCGGTAGGCAGGCTGAGATTGGCATAAACCTTGTCGCCGTCCTTGAAACCGATAGTGTTGGCGCGAGCGGTGTAGGCCACGGCATACTTGGGCAGCACGTGGTAGGCCCAGAGCTGCACGCCGCAGCTGGCGCCGCTCTCGGCCGTGGCTGTGATGCCGACCGTCGGGATTGTCGTGCCGTCGAGCGTCTGTGGCACCACTACGCCATTGTAAGCCACACCACCAAGAGTGAGGGTGATATAGGCCGTGCCTTCCTTCATGCGCCATGTGCCCGTGCGGGCTCCGGTGACCTTGCCGTCGGCCGTGAGCTTTATGGTGATGGGCGTCACTTCCTCCATCTTCTCATGGTTCATCTTATACTTATGGATGAGCACGTCGTAGGTACCGGCTATCTCGTCGGCCGTGAACGCGCAACCGCTGCGGTTGTCGGCGTCGGTCACCGTCTCGCCGTCGAACTCGAAGGGGGCCGAGCAAAGCCAGCCGTTCTCATTGAGGAAGAGCTGGCGCGTGCGCACGAGGTGTCCAATAGTGCCGTCGTTGAACTTCGTGTGGTAGACGACGAAGGTGCGGCCCTGCTCATCGGTGACGACGCTGTTGTGGCCCTGCGCACACTCGCCCACGGTCTGCAGGCCCCAACCGTTGTAGGCGCCCATGAGTTTCATGCCGCCGTTGGTCTGTGCGTTAGGACCGAAGTTGAGCCAGTAGCGATTGTGATAGCAGGCATCGAGGTTGCCGGCGTCGACATACTGGCCGTCGGGCGTGGCCGAGCGGAAGGTGCGCATCTCGTAACCGCCGTCGGGCGCAAAGCCTCCGTAGGAGATGAAGAGATAGTAGTAGTCGCCGATATGGTGGATGTAGGGCCCTTCGCCGCTGCTATAGTAGCCGCCGGCTATGCGATTGCCGAAATAGGGATCGGAGAGCGCGCGGCCGTTGCCGTCGTTGGTGATGGGGTAAGTATAGGTGTAGTCGCGCAGGCCGGTCTGCTTGTCGAGCTTGATCATAAAGATACCTCCGCTCCACGAACCGTAGTCGAGCCATAGTTCACCGTCCTCATCGAAGAAGACATTGGGGTCGATGTCGTTGGTCCAGTAGGTGCCCCAGTCGTTACCCTTGTTGTAGCGGGCCGGCAGCGAGGCTTGCTCGCCCAGCACAATCTCGAGGTCGGTCTTCTTCCACGAGATCTCAGGCGTCGTGGTGTTACGGAAACCGCTGTAGTGCACAGGGCCTTGATAGACGTAAGGCCCGGTGATCTTGTCGGCCGTCAGCAGCACGATGACCGAGTGCCAGGCGTCGCCGTTGAGACTCATGTACATCATCCACTTCTCGGAATTAGGGTTGTAGATGAGGTCAGGGGCCCACATATTGCCCGAGATGTCCCAGCCGGCCTGGTCGGCATTGGCCCACGCCTTAGCGTCGAAGCCTGCGAAATCCACTTCGCGCTCAGTGCCGTCGATGACGGTCTTCACCCGTCGCGCCTCGTGTGTCGAGAAAGCGTCGGCAAAATTCGCCGTCACAACCCTGCCGGCCGAGTTAAGTTTGCCAAAGAGACTGCCGTTGTCGAGGCCGCTCCAGTTGACCATATTGTCGGTTGAACGCGCCCAGCCGCGGTGCGAACCTATGACGTAAAACACCTTGCCGGCAGAATGGACAACGCTGGGGTCGTGCACACTCACGGCGGCGTGGGCCTTCGACTTGTAGAGCGAGTTAATCTCTGCCGGCGTGAGCTCCGTCGTCTCCTGCGCCTGCATTGTATTTGTTAAGAAGGCTGCAGCCATGAGTGTCGCAGCGAAAAATAGATGTCGTTTCATCGTTGAAAAGGATTAGATGTACTTTTAGCCCTCAAAAGTAAGCTTTTTTTGTGACTTTCGTTAACACTTAGGGCCTATTTAACGTGATTTAATATAAATAAGGTATAAGTTTTTGGCCGTAAACTTCAAAACGCTTTTCTTTGCACCAGAAAACATGACTCACACAATTAAATATATACGCGCGCACGACGTGCTACAACTACTGAAAGAAAGTAACAACCCAACAACTACTGACTATGAAAAAGATTATTCTTATCCTGACGGCAGGAGTTCTGCTTGCCTCCTGCGCCAGCAAAAAGCAGTATGTGGCCTTGCAACAAGACTACACAACCCTGCAGAATGATTACCAGAAAGCCAAGGAACAGTTGGCCGAGAACCGCGCTACTATCAAGAGCCTCGAAGAACGCCTGGCCGACGCCAAGAAAGCCCAGGAGCAGATGAAAATTGCTTACACAACACTGCAAGGATCACTCGACAAGAGTATTGCCCAGAACGCTGAAGGCAATGTGAACATCTCGAAGCTCGTCGACGAGATAAACGCCTCAAACAAGTTCATCAAGCAACTCGTAGAAGCTAAGGACAAGAGCGACAGCCTCAACATCACGCTGACAAACAACCTCACACGCTCGCTCTCGAAGGAAGAACTGAAGGAGGTCGACGTGCAGGTGCTCAAGGGCGTCGTCTACATATCATTGGCCGACAATATGCTTTACGAGAGCGGCAGCTACAAGATTAACAGCCGTGCCCACGAGACGCTCTCTAAGATTGCAAAGATCATCAACGACTACAAGGACTACGAAGTGCTCATCGAGGGCAACACCGACAACGTGCCTATCAACCGCGAGAACATACGCAACAACTGGGACCTCGCCGCACTGCGCGCCTCGAGCGTAGTGCAGGAGCTGCAGAACACTTTCGGCGTCGACCCGAAGCGACTGACGGCTGGCAGCCGCGGCGAATACAACCCCATTGCCACCAACGACACTGCAATAGGGCGCCAGCGCAACCGCCGCACACAGATTATCATCACGCCTAAGCTCGACGAGTTCCTTGAGCTGATCGACCAGGCTCCCGAAGGCGAATAACACTTCTTTATCCTTCGCTCATATTTACAGGAAAAATCGCTACAACACACACCGGCAGCACCCGTCTCAAACGGTTGTTGCCGGTGTGATGCTTAAAGGCCCGCCACGAAGCCAAGAGAACGAATCGCACTGCAAGGCGCGAGAGCACGACAGCAAGCAGTTCCTTCGTGGTCGTCTTGTCTCCCGGCGACAGCTTTCCTGATGCCATGGGAAGTCACACGGAATACCTTGCAGGGCGATCTCGCATCGTATTGGAGCCCTTTTGGACAGCAGAAGCGGGGGAATAAGCTGCAAAGAAGGCTTCCCGCCTCGACTTTTTACGGGCAAAAGGCACAAAATCTCGGAGCAGAAGTTTTTTATTCAAAAACTTTTAGTAACTTTGCGCCTGCAATGGGAGCTTTGATAACGAACCCGACGTGGATTTTCCTCGTCATGTTACTCGTCATACTGCTCGCCCCAATTCTGCTGCGACGACTGCGCGTACCGCACATCATAGGGCTTATACTCGCCGGCGTGTTGCTTGGCGAGCATGGTTTTAATGTGCTCGCTCGCGACGCATCCTTCGAACTCTTCGGCGGTGTCGGCATTTACTATATTATGTTCCTGGCCGGACTGGAGATGGACATGGGCAGCTTCCGTCGCTACGGGCGCGGAGGCATAGGGTTCGGGCTGCTGACGTTCCTCATACCCTTCGTTGCCGGACTGTTCGTATCGCTCTATGGCTTACACCTTGGGCGCGCTACGTCCGTGCTCGTAGGGTGTCTCTTGGGCTCCCACACGCTCGTGGCTTTCCCCATCGTAGGGCGCTATGGTCTAGGCAAGCACCGCAGCGTCGTCTTCGCCATCATAGCCACGGCCATAGCATCGTTCCTGGCACTGCTCACGCTGGCCATTGTGGTCCAAAGCCGACAAGGCGCCAACGGCTGGGCGTTCTGGTTAAAGTTCATCGCCGGCATCATAGTGTATTTAGTAGGTGTGGCCTGGACTTTCCCGAAGATCGGACGATGGTTTCTGCGCCGCAACGAGGATGCCGTCACACAGTTCGTCTTCGTGCTGGCATTGGTCTTCATCAGCGCATGGTTGGCTGAACTGGCAGGCCTCGAAGGACTGCTCGGCGCCTTCATTGGCGGCCTTGTGCTCAACCGCATCATCCCCCACGGCGGTCCGCTAATGGGCAGGTTGGAGTTCGTTGGCAATGCCCTGTTCGTGCCATGGTTCCTCATTGGCGTAGGCATGCTCATCGACATCCGTGCCGTGGCTGGCGGTTCAGAACTCTTGTTCTGCGCCATATTTGTCGCCACAGCCGTGGCAAGCAAATGGGTTGCGGCAGCTCTTATGAATACGCTCTCGGGCGGCTGCAGGGCCGACCGCGAACTGCTCTTCGGCCTTACCAACGCGCACGCTGCCGGCGCTCTTGCCATTGTCATGATAGCGACAGCGCCCGAGGTGGGGCTCATGAACGCACAGATACTCAACGCCACAGTCCTGCTCATACTCGTATCGTGCATCATCAGTTCCTTTGCCACTGGCAACGGAGCACGGCGCCTTGCGCTGGAGACAACAGAGCTCGAGCGCAACCGGGGCAGCTACCACGGCAAATGTCTCACTGCCTACGCCTATCCTCGCACTGTTAACTCACTCACGCAACTCGCCATTCTAATCCGTAATCCACTGATAGCCGACAACCTGATGGGACTGGCAATTTCTATGGATGACGACCCCGACGACGCCATGAGGGCACAAGGGCAGCACAACCTTGAGCACGCCAAAGCGCTGGCTGCGGCAGCCGACGTGAATATGTCCACAATGAGCCGCGTAAGCTCAAACGTCGCCAGCGCAATAGTTCACACCATGCGCGAGATTGACGCCGGCGAAGTGATCCTCGGACTGCATGAGCAGACCGACGGCAACCTGGCAGGCAACCTGGGTGTCGTAGCGCAGAGCGTGCTCGCGACGACCCACCGTGAGGTGCTACTTGCACGCCTGCGACTGACGCCTGGCACGCTGAAACAAATAATCGTGGCCGTGCCGCCCAAGGCAGAGTACGAAGTAGGTTTCTACAAATGGCTCGAGCACCTTTGCCGTATTGGCGAGCGAACAGGCATGCCCATGCACTTCTACACCTGCGGCGACACGGGATTCTACATAAAGAACTACCTCGACGAGCTCCACCCCAACGTGCGCAAGGCAATGACTACAGAGAAAGGGTTTGGAGCAATACTGCTCTCGCTGCCACAGGACGTGGCAGAGGATCACCTCTTCGTCGTCGTAACATCACGTGCCGGATTCATCTCACACACACCGGCGCTCAACACCATACCCACACTACTTGCCCGACATTTCAACCACACCAACATCATACTCCTCTACCCAGACCAGTTCGGAGACCCAGGCGAAAGCCTGTCAGTGTTCGCCCCCAACGGCCAGATTGTCACGCAACGCCATATGGTCTTTGAACAATGGCTCGGCAAATTCAGGAACAGAATATAAAGTATTCAAAACCAACAAAGATGATACAGCTTCGAAATATAAGAAAACGGTTCGGACAACTCGAAGTGCTCAAAGGCATCGACCTCGACATCGAGGCCGGAGAGGTCGTTAGCATCGTAGGCCCCAGCGGAGCCGGCAAGACCACGCTCCTGCAGATCATGGGCACGCTCGACAAAGCCGACGAAGGCTCGGTCGTCATCAACGGCACTGACGTCACGAGTCTCTCGCAGAAAGCCCTCGCACGTTTTCGTGGCCAACAGATAGGCTTCGTTTTCCAGTTCCACCAGTTGCTGCCGGAATTCACAGCAATAGAAAATGTAATGATGCCTGCGCTCATTGCCGGGCGCAGCCACCACGAGGCGCGCAAACGTGCAGAGGAACTACTCGGTTTTATGGGGCTTAGCGAGAGAGCCGACCACAAACCGGCTGAGCTCTCCGGAGGCGAGAAGCAGAGGGTGGCCGTCGCACGAGCACTTGTCAACAAACCTGCCGTAGTCCTCGCCGACGAGCCCAGCGGCAGCCTCGACAGTGCCAACAAAGCCGAGCTTCACCGCCTATTCTTTGAACTGCGCGACAAGCTCGGGCAGACTTTCGTAATCGTGACTCACGACGAAGGGCTCGCCGAACAGACCGACCGCACAATCCACCTGCGCGACGGTCAGGTAGTAAGCCACACCGAGCAGCCCCAAGCCGCCACCCCCATTGCGCCCATCAGCCAATCCAGCGAAGGGGTAGCAGGAAGCGGTGTCCCCGCTGCCGACGGCTCCATCCCTGCTGCCGACAGCATCCTCCCAGACCTCGCACCAGAGACCGACGCCACATCACCAACAGCAACAGCTAAAACCTACCTCGCATGAAACTGAGATTAGGACAGACCAACCGCCTTACCGTAGTGCGCCGCGCTGAACAAGGCCTCTACCTCAGCGGCGGACCCGAAGATATACTCCTACCCAACCGCTACGTCCCCGAAGGCGCGAATGTGGGCGACGAGCTCGACGTCTTCGTCTATCTCGACAGCGAAGAGCGGCTCGTGGCCACTACCGAGACGCCACTGGCTCAAGTCGGCGACTTCGCATGGCTCGAAGTGGCGTGGGTCAATCAGTTCGGAGCCTTCCTCGACTGGGGCCTGATGAAAGATCTCTTCGTGCCGTTCAGCGAACAAAAGATGAAGATGCAGAAAGGGCGCAGCTACCTCGTTCACATCCACCTCGATCCACAGACATATCGTATCTTGGCATCAGCCAAGATCGAACGCTATCTATCGAAGGACTGGCCGCCTTACCACGGAGGCGACGAGGTTGATGCACTCATCTGGCAGAAGACCGACCTCGGTTTCAAGGCCATCGTAAACAACCAGTTTGCCGGCCTGCTCTTCGACGATGAGATATTCCGTGAGCTGCACGGCGGCGACCGCCTCAGAGCCTTCGTCAAGCAAGTGCGGCCCGACGGCAAGATCGACCTCTCGCTCCAGCGTAAAGGTCAGAAAGCCGTTGCTGACTTCAGCGACATCCTACTCAATCACCTCCGCACCAACGGCGGCTTCTCAGCACTCGGCGACAAGAGCCCGGCCGAGGAAATATACGCCCTGTTCGGCGTGAGCAAGAAAGTGTTTAAGAAAGCCGTAGGCGACCTCTACCGTCGACGTCTCATTACCATCGAGGACGAAGGAATAAGAGTGAATGAGAATGAAAAATGAAAAAGAATAAATGAGAAGCTAACATTTCACCTACTCCATTCCGCCCACCTTTGGGTGCCGCAGGATGTGGCTTTGAAAGTAACAACAATATGAAAAGCAACAATATGAAAAAACTCTTACCTTATGCTTTGCTTCTCGCGGTAATCAACGCCAACGCCACTGACTTCAACTTTCGGCTGCGCAACTCACTCGGTTTCCAACGGTCTGCCGAGACAGTCGAAGTAGCCGTGCCCGAAGGCACCAATCTCCAAGCTTCTATACTACTCGATGAGAACGGCACGGCTGTACCATTCGAGGCTGTCGGCACCGATGCCATACGTTTCCGAGCCACCGTAGCACGGGGCACCACTGCTGGTTACACATTGTGCGACGGCACACCTACGGCTCCGGCCAAGACCACCTATGCAGCCGTGAAGATGCCGACCAACCGAGCCGACATTGCATGGGAGAATGACCTCTGTGCCTATCGCATGTATTCGAGCGTGCTACTGAAGAATGAGCCGAACACAGCCCAGGGCGTTGACGTATGGTTCAAGAAACGTGCCACGCCCGTCATCGATGAGATGTATAATCTCTCCAACTACCACAACGAGAGCCAATATGGCGTAGATGCCTATTCCGTCAATGGCAAACGCCTCGGATGCGGAGGTACGGCAGTGGTCGAAGGAGGTCATTTGATCATGCACGACCCTTACAACACTTGCGAGATTACTCAGCAGGATGCACTCCAGACGGCATTTACCCTTAAATATAATAATGTAAAGGCCAATGGGCAGACATATACCAAGACACTGAACGTAGAGGCTACGGCCGGCGCACTGCTCAACCGCGCCACAGTACGTCTCGACGGCCCGGCAGCCACCATACGTCTGGCTGTTGCAGTATATCAGCACACCGACATGACTCATCTCGTAGAGGGCGTTGCCTACACCGACGTGCCAGGCATAGTAGGATGGGCTGAAGCCAAGAGCGAAGGTTCTGTCACCTCGGCCGGTGCACGTTTCTTCCAGGGCGCCTATGTACCTTCGGAGTTTAATCCCTCGACAGAGGTTATCGACAATCACCTATGTCTGGTCGTCGACTATGAGGTCGGCACCGACCTGACCTTTTACTTCGGTGGCGGTTGGAGCATCTTCCCCTCCGGGCGCTACACGCAAGATGATGAATGGTTTGAGGCCCTCAGCCAGTTCAAGCAGACGGTAGAGAGCCCGCTGACTGTCACCTCCATGACCGAGGTCTTCAATCGCGACGATATCATGGCCGTCCTTAACACTGTCAACCAGACATGGCAGCAGCGCAATCCCTCACACGGCGACTATTTCTGGAACCGCGCCGTCTACCATATCGGTAATATGGAGGCTTACGCCGTAACAGGCGACCAGCAGTACAGCGATTTCTCTACGGCTTGGGCCCAGAAATCCAACTGGTGGGGAGCCAAAGGCACCAATAAGGACCAATGGCAGTACAAAACCTACGGCGAAGGCGCCAATTGGGTGCTCTTCGGCGACAACCAGGTGTGCTTCCAAGTGTATATCGACCTCTATAACCTCGACCCTGCCCACGATGCGAAGAAGATTGAACGAGCACTCGAGGTCATGGGATATGAAATCTCTACAGCGGAGACCGACTATCTTTGGTGGGTCGATGGTTTGTTCATGGTAATGCCAATCATGACAAAGCTTTACCACATCACCGGCGACCAGACCTATCTCGACAAGATGTATGCCTACTGGCAGTATGCCAACTCTATCATGTATGACGACGAGACAGGCCTCTATTTCCGCGACGCCAAATACGTATATCCCAAGCACAAGACCAACAGCGGCAAGAAAGACTTCTGGGCACGTGGCGACGGATGGATCTTCGCAGCCTTCGCCAAGGTGCTGGCAGACCTGCCCGAGACCGACAGCCATCGCGACGAATACATAGCTTACTATCGACGACTCGCCGCTGCGCTAAAGACTTGCCAGCAGGAGGAGGGCTATTGGACACGCTCGCTACTCGATCCCGCCCAAGCACCGGGCTACGAAACCAGCGGCACGGCTCTCAACACCTTTGCCTACGCATGGGGAATCCGCAACGGCATCCTCGACGAGCTCGAATACGGCGAGACGCTCGAGCGCGCTTGGCACTACCTCTCGACCATCGCCCTCCAAGAGGACGGTACCGTGGGTTATATTCAACCCATTGGCGAGAACGCCAGTCCCAACACAACCGTCAAGGCTACAGACTACCATGACTTCGGCGTAGGAGCCTATCTGCTGGCAGCCTCCGAGATGAGCCGTCTGGCCGTAGCCGACCTCGAGTTGCCCAAGCTGCGCATGACTGCAGCTGCGCTCGACGGCTCCGACCCGTTCAAGCTAACTCTCAGTTTCAACCTCCAACCCAATGCCGACGAAGCTGCCGAGGCTAGCCACTACCTTCTCGACGGCAACCCGCTCACGGCCGACGAGATTGAGGTTAATGGTACAGACGTCATCCTCCATCTCACTGATTCCATCGACTACGGCCTTTACCGCCTCAGCGTAGTAGGCCTTCACAGCGCCGAAGGCGGCGAACTGGCTCAGAACCAACAGCGCACGCTACTTCGCACTGTACCCCTCGACGCCCGCCAGACAGGTATTACCATCACGGCCATCGGCTCACAGTCGGGCAACCCCTACAGCAACGTCAACGATGGCAAGCTCTCCACTCGTTGGAGTCAGGAAGGCACCAACCAATGGATTCGCTTCGACCTCAAGTCGGTGAAGAGTGTATGGGCCGTTGACGTGGCATTCTACAATGGCGACACGCGCGTCTTCTACTTTAAGGTCCAGACCTCAACCGACAACAAGACTTGGACCGACGTCACAGGCGACCTCGTCAGCAGCGGCATGACCAACGAGATGGAGCGCTACCGCTTCGAGCCCACCGAGGCACGTTACGTCCGTCTGCTGTGCAGTGGCAACTCCACGAATAAATGGAACAGCCCGACCGAGATCCGTATTCGCTTCGACGAGCTCGACGGAATCAGTGATTTGGCCAATGACGATATGATAGGTAACTCATCAGACGATGCAGCCCGCTATGACATCAGCGGCCGTCGCGTCAGCCAGCTCCGCAAGGGTATTTATATCGTAAATGGAAAGAAAGTGTTTGTGAAATAAGACTAAAAGCAATCTATAAAATGAAGAAAATTCTTTTGACTATTACGCTGGCGCTGTTAGCTATCGGAAATATTGCAGCGCAAGAGTCCTACAGCGGCACGGTCGTTGCCGACGAGGGTGCTTGGTGCTGGTTTGCCGACCCCCGCGCCTTGCACTACGAGAACGCCGCTGGAACCATCAATGCCACCTATATCGGTTACATCGATGTCCACGGAAACGTCAAGGCCACGCAGTACGACTGGGTCAGCGGCCGCAAGACCGACGTGCTCATCCGCTCCTACTTCCAGCCCGACGACCACAACAACCCCACCTTCGTCGTCCTGCCCGACGAGCGCGTCATGATCTTCTACACGCGCCACACCGACGAGCCCTGCATTTGGTATCGCGTATCCCAGAAGCCCGGTGACATCACAGCCCTCGGCGACGAGAAGCGCCTGGCCACGGCCAACAACACGACCTATCCCTCGCCCTTCATCCTCTCGGACGACCCCGACCACATCTACCTATGCTGGCGAGGCATAAACTGGCACCCGACCATCGCCCGTCTGACCATGCCCGATGCTGAAGGCAACTGTAAGTTCGACTTCGGACCGAAGCAGATTGTGCAATCGACCGGCGCCCGGCCTTACGCCAAATACCAAAGCAACGGCAAGGACAAGATATACCTCTCCTACACCACTGGCCACCCCGACAACGAGATGCCCGACTGGCTTTACTTCAACGTAATCGACATCAACCACGGCAACGGCCCCGTCCTGCGCGACATCAAGGGTAACCAACTCTCAGTCATCGCCAATGGCGTTCACAACGTCAACAAGCAGAGCAGCTATGCCAGCGCCCACCCGGCAGCTATCGTTGACAACACGGCTGGCATCCGCAACTGGGTGTGGCAGATCACCTTGGATGAGAACGAGAATCCCGTCATCGCCTATCCCCACATCGACGATGCCAAGACGACGCACGTCTATTGGTACGCACGCTGGACGGGCAGCGAATGGCGCCGCACATGGGTGCAGTATGGCGGCCACGCCTTCCACAAGAACTGGAACAGCACCGAGCGCTGCTACAGCGGCGGTATGGCCGTCGACCCCGACCATGTGAACGACCTCTACCTCAGCATCCCCACAACGAACGGACAGTACAACAAGGACGGCGTCTACGAAATCTGGAAGTACACCATCGACGACGAGGGAAAGGTTGCAGGCAGCGAGCAGATCACGCGCAACTCCGAGAAGAACAACGTCCGCCCCTTCATCATCCCTGGTTCCAAGAACTCCAAGATGCGCCTCGCCTGGATGAACGGTGACTACTACTATTGGATGGTGCAGAAGGCTTACCCCAAAGGCTACCCGACGGGCATTCGCGTGAACTATGCATGGGAGGAAGAGCTGACGCCGGAGGAAGAAACTGCAGAGGAGCTTGTCCCGTGTGTCTGTTTCGCCAACGGAGAGTCTCTGGTCATGGCTTTTGCTATGGACGAGAATAACTACGAAGGCACGCTTTTTGAGATTGGAGACACGCGTGATGGCGGACATGTGCTGACCTATAGCCTCGGCACGGACAACTATCCCGTCATGACCATCAATGGCAAGAGCTACAAGAGCCAGAACCGCCTGCTCACCTCCGACAATTGGGCAACGGGGTCGTCCGGTACAGGTGGCGACAACCATCCCACAAAGTTGACATCATGGGTCTTTGCGATGACCTATGATGGTCAGCGGCTCATCACCTATCGCAATGGGCTTGTGGATCAGGTCATCGAGACGACCGAGAACCTTGGCGGTGATATCTATGCGACAGATGATAGCTATCACCACACATGTTTGTCCATCAAAGAGTTCTATGGCGTGGCTTCGCCCGTGACCGTCCAGTCTCTCACTAAAGATGCGCAGGACCAGTTGCAAGCTGAAGCCGCCAAGAACGCGCTCCTGATGCTCGACCTCCCCACCGAGACGCGCACCGACCTCGTCCTGCCCACCACGAAGCTTGGCCTCGACATCACCTGGAGCAGCTCTAACGAGCAAGTCATCTCCTCGCTTGGCGTACTCTTCGGCATTGCCGAAGACACCCCCGTCACCCTCACCGCCACCATCGCCGGCGAGAGCCGTTCGTTCGACGTCACTGCCCTGGCACGAGATATCACCAAGAACCTGCGCTACGAGCAGCCCGAAGCCCTCGACCAGACAAAAAACACCGCCACAGGCTTTGCTGCCAATAAATATGGCACTGCGCCCCAAGGCCTACTCAAAGGGCTCCGCTCCTACACCGTACTGCTCACGGCCAACGCCACGAAGATGCTCAAGCAGCCGCGCCTCTACGATTTCGGCTCCGGCTCGGGCAACAGCCTCTTCCTGCGTGCCGACGCCCTCTCGGCCGGCATCAAGTACAATGGCGGCACGACGACCATGGTCACCAGCACCACCAAGCTCAAGACCGCTACCGACTACAAGCTCGCCGTCTCCTACGACGCAGCCTCGCGCAAGACCACTATATATATAAATGGTGTCGAGGACGTCAGCGGCACAGCCAACCAGGTTGAGGCCTACCAACTCGAGGAGATCGCTGCAGACACCCGCAACTACATTGGACGCACGCAGTGGTGGGACGGACAATACGCCGCCGACAACCAGGACTTCTGCGGCACTATCAGCGGCCTGCGCCTCTACGACGTCTGCCTCACGCAGAAGGAGATCTGCGAGCTGCAAGACATCCCTTTTGAACAAAAGGAGCTGCCCACGGCGCTCCAGAACGGCGACTTCGAAGCCCCTTACAGCGTACAAGCTGGCAGCGGCGTCTCGAGCGACCGCGCCATCTATGTGCCCGACGGCTGGACCGTGGACCGCGCTGCAGGCGACCAGAACGACATCACTGCCCTCAAGGCCGGCGACCTCTATTTCGACCGCTTCTTCGGCGCACTCGACAAGCCTGCCGACCATGGGGCACAGACTTATTGGATACGCCAAAACTGGGGCACACCCACACAGACTCTCTCTCAGGAGCTGCGCCTGCCGGCCGGCAAATACACGCTGACGTGCGACCTGTGGAAGAGCGGCCTCGGAGGAGATGCCTATGTCAGCGTCGTTACCGAGGGCGGCGCCACTGTCAAGTCCGCGTCGTTGGAGAACAAAACCGAATGGCAGCAGGTCACTCTCGCCTTCGAGAGCGACGGCGAAGCATCAACCACCATTCAGCTCGTCGCACAGCACACCAGCGCCGGCAGCGAGAAGATTATCGGCTGGGACAACGTTGTGCTGACGAAAGATGCAGAGACCGCCATCGGTCAAATTAAAAATGGCAAACGTCCAAACGGCAGATGGTATGATCTCACCGGACGACGTATCAGCACACCAGAAAAAGGCATCTATATTCAAGAGCAGAAGAAAGTGCTCGTCACAAAGAAATAAATTTACCGACTTCGTATGGATGACAAGATAGTGAAGCAAGAGGGCATCACCCACCACCTGAACCGAATGTATCAAGACTGGTTCCTGGACTACGCCTCATACGTAATCCTCGAACGAGCCGTGCCTCACATAAGCGACGGTTTCAAGCCCGTGCAAAGGCGCATTCTGCATTCGATGAAGCGCATGGACGACGGGCGCTACAACAAAGTAGCAAACATCGTTGGCCACACCATGCAGTTCCACCCGCACGGCGACGCCAGCATCAAGGACGCGCTCGTGCAGTTGGGCCAGAAAGAACTGCTCATCGACTGCCAGGGCAACTGGGGAAACATTCTCACCGGCGACGATGCCGCCGCAGGCCGCTACATCGAGGCGCGACTCTCGAAGTTCGCCCTCGACGTGGTGTTCAACCCCAAGACCACAGAGTGGAAGCTCAGCTACGACGGCCGCAACAAAGAGCCTATAACCCTGCCTGTGAAATTCCCGCTACTGCTGGCACAGGGCGCCGAGGGCATTGCCGTAGGACTATCGTCGAAAATCTTGCCTCACAACCTGAACGAACTCTGCGAAGCCGCCATCGCCTATCTCCACAACGAGCCTTTTCAGCTTTACCCCGACTTCCCCACAGGCGGTAGCATCGACGTTTCGAAGTACAACGACGGTCAACGCGGCGGCAGCCTGCGCGTGCGTGCCAAGATTGAGAAACGCGACTCCAAGACCCTGGCCATCACCGAGATTCCCTTCGGCAAGACCACTGGTTCGCCACAAAAGCCATCGCAGTTCATCGACTCCATACTTAAAGCCGCAGAGAAAGGTAAAATCAAAGTGCGCAAGGTCGAGGACATGACAGCCGCCGGCGTCGAGATTCTCATCCACCTCATGCCCGGAGCCAGCCCCGACAAGACCATCGACGCCCTCTACGCCTGCACCGACTGTGAAGTCTCGATATCGCCAAACTGCTGTGTCATCGACGACAACAAGCCCTGTTTCCTCACCATCTCCGAAGTGCTGCAGCGCTCGGTGGACAACACCAAGGAGCTACTGCGCAAAGAGCTACTCATTCGTCGAGGCGAGCTGATGGAAGCTCTCCACTTCGCTTCGCTAGAGCGAATCTTCATCGAAGAGCGAATCTACAAAGGCAAGCCCTTCGAGAATGCAAATTCTACGGACGAACTATGCAACTACATCGACGAACGACTCACGCCCTTCTACCCTCAGTTCGTGCGCGAGGTCACTAAGGACGACATCCTCCGCCTGCTCGAGATAAAGATGCAGCGCATAGCCAAGTTCAGCAAGGACAAAGCCGATGAGGCCATAGCCCGCATGAAAGAGGAGATAGCTGAGATCGACCGCGACCTGGCCAACATGGTCGAAGTCACCGTCAACTGGTTCCGATTCATCCAGGACAAATACGGCAAGGACCATCCGCGCCTTACCGAGATTCGAAGCTTCGACAGCATCGAAGCCTCGAAAGTAGTGGAGGCCAACCAAAAGCTCTACATCAACCGCGAGGAAGGCTTCATAGGCACCAGCCTCAAGAAGGACGAATTCGTCTGCAACTGCTCTGATATCGACGATGTCATCATCTTCTACAAAGACGGCACATACAAGGTCATACGCATTGGCGAGAAGGTGTTCGTAGGCGAGACGGAGCGCTCAAAGGCCGAGAAACGCAAATGCCAGATCATACACCTGGCCATCTTCAAGAAAGGCGATGCGCGCACCATCTACAACTGCGTCTATCGCGACGGCCGCAACGGGGCCTACTTCATCAAGCGATTCAACGTCACCAGCGTCACACGCGACCGCGAGTACGACCTCACACAAGGCAAGCCCGGCAGCCGGGTTGCCTACTTCACGGCCAACCCCAACGGCGAAGCCGAGGTCATAAAAGTAACCTTCAAGCCCGTGCCAAAGCTCAAGCGCATTTCGCTCGACAAGGACTTCAGCGACGTGCGAATCAAAGGCCGTTCGTCCATGGGCAACCTCCTCACCAAGCTCGAAGTGGAGCGCATAGGCCTCAAGAGCCACGGCTCGAGCACACTCGGCGGGCGTAAGGTATGGTTCGACCACGATGTCAAGCGCCTCAACTACGACGACCATGGGCAATACCTCGGCGAGTTCCACAGCGAGGACGCCATACTCGTCATCCTCGACACAGGCGAGTTCTACACCACAAACTTCGACCTCAACAACCACTACGAGCAAAACATCCTGCGCATCGAGAAGTTCGACCCCGAGAAGGTATGGACGGCTGCGCTCTACGATGCCGAGCAGGGCTACCCCTACCTCAAGCGCTTCACCCTCGAAGCAACAACGCGCCACCAGAACTTCATCGGAGAGCGCGTCGTAGGCCCTACCACCGTGGCACAGGCCGCAGCGGCAAATTCGAGCACTCTCCTGTTGCTCACCGACACCGTTTACCCACGCCTGCTCCTTCGCTACGGAGCGCCCGACGATTTCCGCGAGCCTCTCGAGATCGATGCCGAGCAGTTCATAGGGCAAAAGAGCTTCAAAGCCAAAGGCAAGCGCATAACGACTCTCACCCTCGCCTCAATCGAGGAACTCGAGCCCACACGCCTGCCCGAGCCCGAAGACACCCCCGAAGAGCCCGACTCAACCGAATCACCCGACTCTCCCGCCGACCCTGATGGTGCGGACAGCGGTTTCCCCGCTGTCACTCCCCCCTCCGACGCTGCCGCCCCCGAATCCCCCGACTCGCCTGCCTCACCAGAGGATGCCGACAGCAGTTCCCCCGCCGTCACTCCCCACACCGACGCAGCCGACCCCGAATCCTCTCCCTCTGTCGACCCCGCGACAGGTCAGCTAAGCCTTTTTGACTGATGAAGCACACCCCTACCATCCTTTGGCTGTGGCTCTGCATCTGCTGCGCCCCGGCGATGGCACAAGCCCCTGTGGCGCGTGCCCACCTCTTCGGCCTCGGAAGCGTCCGCCAACTCGACACCTACCTCTCGCCCCTGGAATACCGAGGCCCAAAGTTCTTATATCTCAATGAGACTGAGCGACCGCTGACATTCATGGGCGACCGCGTCCAGTTCCAAAGCACCCTGCAGCTCGATTTCTCTTTGAGCAAGCCCGCGTCCGACAAAGCCAAATACATGGGGGCCGGCATCGGGTATGCCGCCACCTTCCACTACCGCTTCCTTGGCACGCCGCCAGGCACACTCCCCACCGACCGACGCTCGAGGTTCACTCTCATGGCCGGGCCACAGCTCGCCGCCAACCTCGGAGGGCTCTACAACACCCGCAACGGCAACAACCCGGCCCAGGCATACCTCGGAGCGCACCTCGCAGCATCCGTCGTCGCAGGCTACACCTTCCGCATACGACGCATGCCGCTCACGCTACGCGACCAGCTCGACGTGCCACTCCTCGGAGCCATGTTCACACCAGCCTATGGGCAGAGCTACTACGAGATTTTCTCCCTCGAACACTCCGACCACAACATCCGCACCACTCACCCCTTCAACGCGCCATCGCTCACCAACCGCTTCACCATCGACCTGCCTATGCTGCGCGCCACCATGCGCCTGACCTACCTCGTCGATGTGCGCCAAAGCGATGTCAACAGCCTTCGCCGCCACGCCTACACCCACGCCTTCATGATCGGCTGGGTGCGCAACATCAAACTCGTTCCGCCACAACGCTATGCCACAGCACGATAAAACGCAGGCTGACCCCTGCCACTATGTCGAAGCCGGGGCCATCCCCGCAGACCTCGTCGGCTACATCGAAGCCGAAATTCTGCCACGCTACGACCACTTCGACAAAGCGCACCGCCGCGACCACGCCGACATGGTCATAAGCCAAAGCCTGCAGCTCGCGAGCCAACTCAACCTGCGCCCCGACTTAGCCTACACCATCGCAGCCTACCACGACACAGGCCTCTGCCAAGGCCGTGAGCGCCACCACGAAGTCTCCGCACAGATCATACAGGCCGACGCCCGCCTGCGACGCTGGTTCACCGATGATGAAATCACACTCATCGCACAAGCCGCCGAAGACCACCGGGCCTCATCCGGCCACCAGCCACGCAGTATCTACGGCCGCGTCGTTGCCGAAGCCGACCGATTCATAGACCCGCACACCATCATCCGACGCACCATACAGTACGGCATCGAGCACTACCCCCACCTCAGCCCCGAAGAGCACTACCGACGCATGCTCGACCACCTCCACGAGAAATATGGTCCCGGAGGCTACCTCCACCTTTGGTTCCCCGACTCGCCCAACGCCCGGCGTCTCGAGCAACTACGCCAGATGATGCTCAACGAAGAGCTGCTACGCCAACTCTTCGACCAATTCTTCGCTCGAGAAAACAAAGTTGAATGAACGGCCACTAACATTTCACCCCCTCAGCTCCCGCATCAGCAGGGAGTCTGCGGGGGTGAAGCTTTTTTTAGTTAAGAGGGCTATGATCGGAAGGCAAAGGGTTCAAGCCGATACGACCGGACGTATCAGCCGATGCGACCGGACGTAATATCGTTTATCGTTGAGAGTTTATCGTTTAGGGGTCTTCGCAGAGCGCACTCTGCAAAAGTTCAATGTTCAAAGTTCAAAGTTCAAAGTCCCATAAGCCGATACGACCGGACGTATATAGCCATACAAACGGAAGGATTGTGCTGGGAATTATTGCTTTCTGCGTTTTTTTTGCTGGGAAAGAAGCTATTTGTCGCGAATAATAGTTACCTTTGCAGGCGGTTTGAGAATGAAGAATGAAGAATGAAGAATGAAAGTTCAAAGTTCAAAGTCCAAAGTTCAAAGTCCAAAGTTCCAAGTCCAAAGTCCAAAGCTCAAAGTTCAAAGTTCAAAGTCCAAAGTTCAATATTCAATATTTCAAAGTTCAAAGTTCAAAGTTCAAAGTCCAAAGCTCAAAGTTAGCTTCGCTGACTTTTGTCACGACTCGGCAATTCAAGCGAGCTTGATTGCTCTCGCTGCTCCAAAAGTTCAAAGTTCAAAGTTCAATGTTCAAATGTTGCGCGATGCTCTGATAGGACAGGCTGCCACATGGCAGCGCCTGATGACCGACCTCGAGGCCGGCCGCGTGCCCCACGCCCTGATGCTCTGCGGCCCTGAGGGCTCGGGCAAGCTGGCCCTGGCGCTGGCTTTCGCCGAGGCTCTGCTGTGCCAGCATCCCCGGGAGGACGGCAGCGCCTGCGGCGAGTGCACCTCATGCCGTATGGCTGCCAAGCTGGAGCACCCCGACCTCCACTTCACATTTCCCTTCGTGAAGGGCACGCGCATAAAGAATGCCGAGGATGCCATCTCAGACCACTACATAAAGGAGTGGCGGGCACGCGTACTGCAGAGTCCGTACTTCGACCTCAACGACTGGCTCGCCGACATCGACGCCGGCAACTCGCAGGCCACCTACTACGTGGCCGAGGCCGACAACATACAGCGCAAGCTGGCGCTGAAATCCAACCAGGGCGGACGTAAGGTGATGGTGGTGTGGCTGCCCGAGAAGATGAACCAAGAGACGGCCAACAAACTGCTCAAGCTGTTTGAGGAGCCGCCGGCCGACACACATTTCCTCATGGTGAGCGAAGAGCCCGACCTCGTACTCGGCACAATCCTCAGCCGCACACAGCGCATACTGGTGCCGCCACTCTCACATGACGACTACCGCCAAGCCCATCCGCCCAAGGACGAGCGGCTGATGCTGGACCTCTTCATCATGCTCATGCGCCTTGCCTACCAGCGAAAAGTGAAGGACCTGCGCGAGTGGGCCGACCAACTCGCCTCCATGGGGCGCGAGAGCCAGAAGAGCTTCCTGCAATTCTGCCAGCGGCAGGTGCGCGAGAACTTCGTCTACAACTTCCATCAGCCCGAGCTCAACCGTCAGACGCCCGACGAGGCAGCCTTCAGCCGCAACTTCGCACGATTCATCAACGAGCGCAACGTCATCCCCATCACCGAGGAGCTGGCCAAGGCCGAGACAGACATCGGGCAGAACGTCAACGCCCGCATGGTCTTCTTCGACATGGCGCTGAAGATAATCGTACTGCTGCTACAGTAGAATGAAGAATGAAGAATGAGAGTTAGTTCAAAGTTCAAAGTTCAAAGTCCAAAGTTCAAAGTCCAAAGCTCAAAGTTCAAAGTTGAAAGTTCAAAGTTGAAAGTTGAAAGTTCAATGTTCAATGTTCAAAGTTCAATGTTCAATGTACAATCTTATGGATACAGAAAAAGATACAGTAGGGAAGCTCCCCGTAATCGCAGGCTCACGAGGGCTCTCGATTCACGGCTGCCCCAAGCAGAGCTGCCAGCTCAACGTCTATGACTATCTGGCCGACATCCCCGGCAACACCGACGTCACAGACCTAGTGGAGGTGCAGTTCAAGAACACGCGCAAGGGCTTCTACCACAACTCCAACCACCTGCCGCTCGAGAAAGGCGACATCGTGGCCGTGGAGGCTTCGCCTGGTCACGACATAGGCACCGTGACGCTCACGGGCAAGCTCGTGCTGCTGCAGATGAAGCGCACGCCTCCCAAGAGCATGGACGACATAAAGACCGTCTACCGCAAGGCTCGCCCCGTGGACATGGAGAAGTTCCACGAGGCCAAGTCGCGCGAGCATGCCACGATGATACAGTCGCGACAGATTGCCAAGGACCTCGGCCTCGAGATGAAGATCGGCGACGTCGAATACCAGGGCGATGGCAACAAAGCCATCTTCTACTACATCGCCGACGGGCGCGTCGACTTCCGCCAGCTCATCAAAGTGCTGGCCGACGTCTTCCACGTGCGAATCGAGATGAAGCAGATCGGCGCGCGCCAAGAGGCCGGGCGCATCGGAGGCTTCGGCCCCTGCGGCCGCGAGCTCTGCTGCACCACGTGGATGAAGAACTTCGTCAGCGTCTCCACCGCCGCAGCACGTTTCCAGGACCTCAGCCTCAACCCGCAGAAGCTGGCCGGGCAGTGCGCCAAGCTCAAATGCTGCATGAACTATGAGGCCGACCAGTATGTCGAAGCCTCGCGACGCCTACCCAGCCGCGAAGTGCAGCTCGAGACGCTCGACAGCACCTACTACTTCTTCAAGGCCGACATCCTCAGCAGCCAGGTCACCTACTCAACCGACAAGCGCCTGGCCGCAAACCTCGTCACCATACCTGCAGCACGAGCCCTCGAAGTCATAGCCATGAACCGCGAAGGCCACAAGCCCGACGCCCTCAGCCTCGAGAGCCGCAAGCAAGAGCACAAGCCAATCGACCTGGCCACGCAGGACGACCTCACACGCTTCGACACCTCGCGCCGCAAGAAGAAAAAGAAAATGAAACATCGGTAAAAGTTCAAAGTTCAAAGTTAGCTTCGCTGACTTTTGTCGCGACTCGGCAATTCAAGCGAGCTTGATTGCTCTCGCTGCTCCAAAAGTTCAAAGTTCAAAGTTCAAAGTCGTTCAGCGCTCCGCGAAGAACCCTACGCTCGGCTCTGCCGCTTCGCTCTGCGAAGAACCCTAAACGATAAACCCTAAACGATAAGCCCTAAGCCCTCACACATGCGCACGCGCGTACATATAATATTTCTGGCCGTAGCCACCCTGGCGGCGGTGGCGTGCCGCCAGGGCAGGCCCATGCCCGCCATGCCCTACTACGAGTTTAAGCCCGTAGACGCCCACGCATGGCGCTGCACCGACACGCTACGCTTCCGCCCCGACACCGCCACGCTGCCGCGCAAGGCCGCCCTCAGCATCTCGCTGCGCCTGGGCCAGCAGTTCGCCTACCGCGACCTGTGGCTCGTGTGCGAGCAGCGCTCCGACAGCCTCATGCGACCCCGCCGCGACACCCTCCACTTCATCCTCGCCGATGCCCGCGGCCGCTGGCAGACCACCGGAGTAGTGCTCCACGAAGCCCAGCTCGGCGTGCGCAACGTCAGCCTCCGCAACGGCGAGAGCCCCGAATTCCTCGTCTACCACATCATGCGTGAGCAACAGATCCAGGGAGTGTTTGAAGTAGGACTAAAGATAGAATAATTAGAAAATTAAAAAATTAAAGAATTAGAAAATTAAAGAATTAAAAAATTAAAGAATTAGAAAATTAGAAAATTAGAAAATTAGAAAATTAGAAAATTAACAGGCCCCGCCACTCTGTGAGCAGCGGGGCCTGATTCGTTCGTCACTTCCCTAAAATCTTATTCACCAGCGCCGTCACATCGGCTATCGTAACCGAGCCGTCGGCATTGACGTCGGCCGCGGCGTGGTCGTACCTGTAAGGCTCAACGTTGTCCTTGCCCAAAATGATGTTCACAAGAGCTGTCACGTCAGCAATGGTGACTGAGCCATCTTTGTTGACATCGCCGGCAATGGTGATGACGGGCGTAGCTACCTTGCGATAAAGAGCAATGGGCTCTTGGTTTATATAGGTAGCGGATTTATAATAACGAAAACGCGTCTGACCAGACGTCTTATTATAGCGGAGATAAGCACCGCCGCTGACAATATCCACGCTGTCTGCTGCATGACTTAGCGCATTAGAGTAAACTGTCTCGGTTGATGACTTCAAGCCGTTTGAATCAGAGGTCTGACCTATGTAATAACCGCTTGCACTCTTAATGGAATAGCCACCAGAAACGGCTTCAATTGTGAAAGACGCGGCATCAGTAGCATCCGTACTCGCAATCGTATTGTCGGAGATCGTCACGCTGATGGTATTGCTCACTGCATCTAAGGTCTTCAAGCCACCATCCATGGCCAAACTACCATCCTCACCTTCATAAACAATTAAATACTGACCGCTCCAATCATCGGGCACAGAGGTAACCTTGACATAGTCTCCTTCGACAGGCGTTGTGCCCTCAGGGCGAGAGAGGCTGATGAGGTAGTTGCCGGACGCGAATTCACGAATCTCGTTGTGATAGAGGATTAAGTTGCCGTAGATTACAACCGTATCGCCCACCTGCAGTTCGTCTGCATTGGTGAAGGCTTCGTTGTCAAGATACTTGCCACGATAAACGTAGAGTTGGTCGGCAGCCGTACCGTCGTCTGAAATATAATAGGAGGCATTGCCAAACTGAGTGCTGACCTCAGTGACGCTTGCCACGATGCCTTTCACGTAAACGAATTCGGCAGGCAGTGCTTCGCCGTCGAACAGGGCCAGAGCCTCTGCTACGGTGTATGGATTGTCGGCAGAGTTCTCATCGTCGGAGGCCTCCGCCTTGACGGTGAGAGTGTAAGAGGCAGATGCACTGTTGTACTCGTCGTTGCCAGCGAAGGTGGCGGTGATAGTAGTCGTGCCGGCGGCAAGAATTGTCACGGCTCCGTTCTCAGTATCGACCGTTGCCACGGAAGGTCTGCTGCTGGAATAGGTGACAGCGATACCGTCGGGCGATGTTGTCAGCACTGGTTCAGTAAACTCTTCGCCAAGCGTCACCGTTGCCGAGGTGGCACTGAAAGCGAGCGTAGCGTCCTGCTTGGAAACGCCATCAGCCTTGCGATAGAGCGCAATAGCTTTCTGACCAGTGTAAGACGACGACTTGTAGTAGCGGAAACGAAGCTGATTAGACGCTGCATTATAGCGAAGATAAGCACCACCACAGACTATGTTCAAGCCATCGTCAGTCAGGCTTAACGAATTCGAGTAAGCTTTAGTTGCGGATGTCTTCAAGCCATTAGCGTCTGAGTCCTGTCCAATGTAATAGCCGCTTGCACTTTTAATGCTATAGCCACCATTGAAGGCTTCAATAGTAAATGATGCGGCATCAGTAGCATCCGTACTCGCAATCGTATTGTCAGATATTGTCACGCTAATGGTATTGCCTACAGCGTCCAAGGTTTCCAAGCCGCCATCCATAGCCGAGCTTCCATCTTCATAAACAATCAGATACTGACCGCTCCAATCATTTGGCACAGAAGTTACTTTGACATAGTCGCCCTCGCCACCCGTAGTTCCGCTATCCTCCGTAGCCACGCCTGTGAGCGCCACCGTCACCGTTTCGGCGCCGGCGCTGGTGAGGGTGATGGTGGCCGTGAAGGTGCCAGCGGCCGTAGGCGTGAAGGTCACGCCGACTGTGGCCTCTTCTTCGGCCTTGTCGATAGTCGTTGACGAAAGGGTGAAGACGTTCGAAGCATCAGTCAGCGTCAGCGTGATATTCTCTGTCAGGTTCTCGCTCAGCACATTGAGGTCCACTGTTTGCTGCGCTCCCACCTTGGCTGTGAAGTTCAGTACCTCATCGGCAACGATGACGGGCTCGGGCTGCGAGGGCGTGGCGCTGCTGTCCTCCATGTAGAGGTTTGCCTGAATCATCCCTGAATTGGGGCTGCTGGTGTAGGTGGTGAAGCGTGGATTGTTCACGTTATAAAGCATCGTGCCGTAAGAGCCAAAGGTCATAGTGACGCCGTCGGTGCCGTTGGCGAGCGTCCATGTCTGCTCGTCGGCGCTGTAGGCCATCTTCTTCGCGGCCGTAGCATAGAGATACTCGTTGGTAGTCTCGTTTTGGAACGTCCAGCCGCCGTCGGTCTGCTCGAGCACGAACACTTCCACTCCGCTGCCAATGGTGATAACGTCATCGCTCACGGTGACCATCTGTGACCCCATAACTTGACTGCTCACGGAGCCTGCCGCACGGGCCTTGCTGCCGCAGGCTATGATATAGCGCATGCCTGGCTCAAGGTCGTCGACCGAAGCCACGCGGCTGAAGGTTGTGGTATTGGGATCGCTTGTGCTGGCGCCGATTGAGAACTTACCCGTTGCCACTTTACTCTCCTCGCCATCGACCACCGCCATGGCCTTCACGACCGTCGTTTCACTGATGGTGAGGGGCATGGTGTAGATGGCGCTGGCCGTGGTGGGCGCACTGCCGTCGAGGGTATAATAGATTGTTGCGCCCTCAGTGTCGCACGTAATGCTGACAGTCTGTGCTTCGGCATAACGGCCGGCTTTGGGCGAGAAGACAGGCGTAGCGATATTGCTGGCGGCACGGAACTTGAATGAGACTGTGCCATCGCTGTTCTGTGTGATATTCTCGACCGAGGAGTCCATGTAGTAGGTGCCGTCGGCTGTCTTGTTGTAGAACTTGGCGGCAGGCGTAGTCGTGGCGTTGAAAGCTTTCACCGAGCCGTAGGGAAACGGATCGTTGGCCATGCCTTCTACGGTGTAGTACTTGGAGCCATTGTATGTCTCATACTGATATTTATTGTCGGCCGCAATCCATGTCATGCGCTGGTGCGACGGCGTGTCGTTGGGCGTGTTGCTGCTCCAGGCCGAAGCGCTGTAGTCCACGTGGAGAATAAGCAGGCCATTGCCAGGGAGGCTAGCGTCCCATCCTGTCTTCTGTCGGTTCTCGAGGAGGTAGTATTCGTTGCTGTTGCCGCTATTATATATAATATATGTGTTGCTGCCGGCAGTCTGCAGCGCCTTCATATTGTCTATCTGCGTCGTCGAAGTCAGCTCCGTGGGTGTCTTCCAGCCAGCCACCCATCGCTCGTAGCTGGTGTAGCCCGCAGGCTGGTAGCCGTCGCCGTTGTATGAGCCGCCGTCCATAAGGTCCCAGTAGCCCATGCCTTGGCCTCCGGAGTAGTCGGTGTCGTAGAAATCTGGGTAGCCGAGGCAGTGGCTGAACTCGTGGCACATGGTGCCAATGCCTGCGATACTGCCCGTCTCGCCGTTGAGCTCTCCTCCGCAGGCATAAGTATCGATTTTCACGCCGTCGAGCGTCTGGGCCCCTGCGCCGTCACCATAAGTGGCGGCCGACGAGAGTTCCCATTCGTGGGGCCAGATTGTAGTGGAAGCGCCGCCATCGGCCTCGCCCTTACCGGCATAGACGACGTAGACCTGCTCCACCTCACCGTCACCATCCCAGTCATAGTCGGCATAGTTGACCTGCGAGTCGGCCTTCTTCAGCGCCTCGATGACCATCGTGGCGGGGTACTTGTCGTTGCCGTCGCTGTCGTTGGCGCCATAATAACTTTGGGCCTGGCTCACTTCCACAGGCCCAACTACATCGAAGGTCAACTCGAACTGCCCCTCGCTCTGCGCGTAGAAGTAGTCGCGCATAGAGCCTTTGAAGTCGCCGTAAGAGAAATTCTCCTCATTGGCGATACGTTGGTAGAGGGCATTGTTGTTGAACGACTGGAATGATTCGTCGCTGAAGTTGACCAGGATAATCAGTCCCTTCTTCTGCCCAGTAATACCACCGACCTCCCCGACACGACACGGCGCCATACGGCGCATACGGCGTGCGTTGGAAGCAGCCCGCTTGGCGTTGGCTTTTTGGATGACCTGCTGACGGTCGACACTGGCGTACACATCGGCTCCATCAACGGCCTGATAGGCCGTGCCGTCAGCCGCGAGCCAGAAGTGCCCGTGCTCGTCGCCGACGAGAGTTGCCGTCACGCGCGTGCCGTCAGTCAGCGTCAGTTCTTTTGTCAGTCCGCGCTTAGCTGGTACGGCCATAGCGCTGGCCACGCAGACGAAGAGTGCGATTAAGCACGAAATAGAGAAGAGAAATAATTTCTTGCAGTTCATAGTGTTCAGATAACGGATACCCGTGCGATTTATTGATTATAAGTTTGACTTCACAAGGCAAAGCGGCTGCAAAGTTAATAAAAAGATTATGAGTCTGCAAAGATTTTTCACAGGTAAAGAGTTATTAAGTCATTAAATACTAATTTATAATCATAATCCTACTAATTACAACAACGGCTGCTCATACGCATTTGTATGAACAGCCGTTGTCTTGCATAAAAACAAATTGTCTAGTCCGCTCGACGCTTGCGTCGCTTCGCTTGCGAAGAACTTGTCCGCTCGACGCTTGCGTCGCTTCGCTTGCGAAGAACTTGTCAACTTGTTAACTTGTTAACTTGTCAACTTGTCAACTTGTCCTCACTTCCACTCGGGCACCTTTGTGCCGAGGGGATATACGCCGACCATGTTTATTCGGAAGCAGGCGGCGCTGTAGGCTGGGATGACGCCGTTGGCGCTCTCTCCGTAGAAGAGGTCGGCTGGGATGTAGACGAGCCAGTCGTCGCCCTCGACCATGTGCTGCAGCGCGGTGGCGAAGCCCGATGTGAACGATGCCACGCAAGCTTTCTGCGGCGCTGCCGTGGCGGGGTCGAAGTCCTGGTAGTAGGTCTGCGAGAACACCATGGTCATGGGCGCGCCCGTGGCATCCTGAGTAGGCATGAGCGTGCCGCGGAAATTGATGCGGACGGTGTCGGTGTAGGCCGGCGTCGTGCTGCCGTTGCCACGCTGGAGTATGTGCACGTAGATGCTGTCGGAGCGCTGTCCGCTCTGGTATTGAGGACTCTTGAGCGCCGACTTGAGGCTCAGCCACTGGCTGCCGCCGCGGCGTGCCGAGTCAGCTATCTGGTTGAACCAAGCCTCGTTGCGCGCCCGCCAGTTGTAGTAGGGATCGTAGTCCTCGGTGTCGGAGGAGCAAGAGAGGAGGAGCAGCAGTAGCAGAAAAAGAGACCCACCCCTCACCCTCCCTGTGAGGGAGGGAGTGGTTACCTGTGCAAAATGTAGTATCTTAGAAATCATCGTAACTGTTGTTGAGAATAACTCCTTTGTCGAAATAGTTCGTAATTTGTTGGATAACGTCATCAATATTGTATAGTACTTGCTCGTTTGTGAATCGCAGTACATTGTAGCCCATCTGCTAGAGGAATTCGGTCCTCGCTGCATCATCTTCTTTCTGTTGCCGTTCGGCATGATAGGCTCCATCTACTTCAATGATCAAGCCTTCGCTACGAGCAAGAAAATCAACGATGTAATCGCCAATAATGTGTTGACGGAGGAATTTGACGCCTAAAGCTTCATCCTTAATATTATCCCAAAGGAATTTCTCAGCAAGCGTCTGGTTTCTCCGGTTCTCGCGTGCCCATCCTTTCAATAATCCATATCTATCCGGCGATGCCGTTTTGTATGCCATGTGTCAAAGGTAGAATGTCTCAGCGAGCGTCTGACTCCTCCGATTCTCGCGTGCATATTCTTTTGGGCAATCCATATCTGTCTGGATGTGCCGTCTTGTATGCCATTTTTCGAAGGTAACCACTCCCTCCCTCACAGGGAGGGTGAGGGGTGGGTCTGTTCGGGGGGTGGGTCTGTTCGGGGGGTGGGTCTTTTTTCTTACAGCAGCTTCTTCAGCAGGCTGGTGATGCTTACCTTATCCTCGATGATGCTCTGGAGGTCAGCGATGGGCACGCGGCGCTGCTCCATGGTGTCGCGGTCGCGCAAGGTGACGCAATGATCCTCGAGCGTGTCGTGGTCGATGGTGACGCAGTAGGGGCAGCCGATGGCGTCCATGCGGCGGTAGCGCTTGCCGATGGTGTCCTTCTCGTCGTACTTGCAGTTGAAGTGGAAGCGGAGATCGTTGACGATCTGCTGAGCCACCTCGGGCAGGCCGTCCTTCTTCACGAGGGGCAGTACGGCGAGCTTGACGGGTGCCAGGGCTGCCGGCAGACGCAGCACGACGCGCGTCTCGCCGTTCTCGAGCTGCTCTTCGCAGTAGCTGTGGCACATGACGCTGAGGAACATACGGTCGACGCCGATGGAGGTCTCGATGACGAACGGCGTGTAGCTCTCGTTGGTCTCGGGGTCGAAGTACTCGATCTTCTTGCCGCTGTACTTGGCGTGCTGCGAGAGGTCGAAGTTGGTGCGTGAGTGAATACCCTCGACTTCCTTGAAGCCAAAGGGCATGTGGAACTCGATGTCGGTGGCGGCGTTGGCGTAGTGGGCCAGCTTGTCGTGGTCGTGGAAGCGGTAGTTCTCAGCGCCGAAGCCGAGGGCCTGGTGCCAGGCCATACGTGTCTGCTTCCACTGCTCAAACCATCCGAGCTCGGTGCCGGGCTTTACGAAGAACTGCATCTCCATCTGCTCGAACTCGCGCATACGGAAGATGAACTGGCGTGCGACGATCTCGTTGCGGAAGGCCTTGCCGATCTGTGCGATACCGAAGGGGAGCTTCATGCGGCCGGTCTTCTGCACGTTGAGGTAGTTGACGAAGATACCCTGTGCTGTTTCGGGGCGGAGGTAGATGGTCGATGTACCCTCGGCGGTGGAGCCGACCTCGGTCTTGAACATGAGGTTGAACTGGCGCACGTCGGTCCAGTTGCGGGTGCCGCTGATGGGG